>JADFZS010000012.1 GCA_015232405.1 Magnetococcales bacterium
TAACCTGGATTTTCATTCTGTCAACCCTCTGAGGTTTCTTGGGGGCTTTTTTTTATTTTTTATTCTGGTTTTGCCAATAACTATGTAGGCTTTTTAGTATACCTTCTGCTGTTGCCTCTTTTGCTACAAGGTTAATGGTTATTATGGGGTCTTGCTCCATGGTTTCTTGGGTTATTTTACTTATGGCGATTATAACGGGTTTTGCAAGCCATTTACTGCCTTGGGCTGGTAGGGCTCTTAAAAAAGCTTTTGCTGTGCGCCCACTGAAAAAAGGGATTGCATCTACCTCTCCATTTTGCAGGGCTGTTATTACCCCTTTGGGCAGGGTTTTAATGGGGTCTGCTTGGTAGGCTACAACCTTATCAATTTGATAACCTGAGCTGGTCAAAATCTCCACCAACTCTTCCCGCCCTTTTTTAGCCCTCGGAAATAGAAGCCGCCCTCCTCCCGGTAGCCAGTTTTTTATTGATTCTGCCAACTCTATACCCCCGGATGGCTGGCTAGGGGTTGTTGAATTGTAGCCAGCATTTTGTATTATTTCTGCGGTTTTTTTGCCAACTGAAAAAATTGGCGGAACTTTCATATCTGGAGTTAGCTTTTCTAACAACGCTCTAGCCCCGTTGGCACTGGTAATGATGATACCGTTATAAACATGTATATCTTTTACCGCAGATAAAAATGGAGTAGGATCTGTCGGTGGTTTGATTTCAAGAGCTGGAGCAAGTAAAAACCGTCCGTTGCATGAATCAATCAAACGGCAAAAAACCTCCCCTTCTGGTAATGGGCGAGTTACCAGAATGAGACGCTTTTTTAGATTTAACTTTGTCATGAATTAGCAGCAGCATTTAATTGGGCAAGAATTTCATCTGCCCCCTGTGCCATAAGACTTTTAGCCAGCCCTACCCCCAATGATATAGGATCGTTGGCACTTCCTTCATGGGTTTCTGTGATACAGGTTTTACCGTCAATAGTAGCAACCCGACCTTTTAGAGTTAGCTTGTCACCATCACGTTTTGCAAAGCCGGCTATTGGAACCTGACAACCTCCCTCTAGTGTTGATAAAAATGCCCGTTCAGCAGCAACACACATCTGTGTTGTTTCATGGTTGAGTATATTGATAAGGTCAGCTGTTCTTTGATCATTTTCTCTTAGTTCAATTCCCACTGCTCCCTGTCCATTGGCAGGTATTACTACATCTGGGTCCAAATATTCAACAACATGTTGGGTCAACCCCAACCTTTCAACCCCTGCAGCAGCTAAAAGTATGGCATCAAACTCACCTTTTATCAGTTTGTCAATTCTTGTGTTAACGTTGCCACGAAGGGGAATAATTTGTAAATCCGACCGTATAGCCAATAGTTGGCTCTGCCTACGAAGAGACGAAGAGCCGACCTTTGCACCTTGGGGCAGCCCATTAATACTCTTATAATCGATTGATAACAGCACATCTCTGGGGTCTGCCCGTTCTAATATCGGCCCCAATTCCAGACCTTCGGGAAATTCTGCCGGAACATCCTTCATGGAGTGAACAGCCAGATCAGCACGACCATCTAACATGGCCTCTTCCAGCTCTTTTACAAACAGACCTTTACCACCAATTTTGGCAAGAGGTACATCGAGAATTTTATCACCTTTGGTCTTGATTACTACAAGCTCAATTTCCAGATCTTTATGCTCTGCTTCCAAAAGTGACTTCACCCAGTTGGCTTGCCACAAGGCCAAAGCACTTCCCCTTGTACCAATTCGTAGCTTTTGCAAATTCATTTCTGCTCCTTTTTATCTGTTTGCCATTTTTTGTTGCCGTTAAAAAGCGTATACTGCATGGTTTTATCAGAAAAAATTAGCAATATAGTACGCTTCAAGGACAATAGTATGCGAATTTTGGGTATAGAAACAAGCTGTGACGAAACTGCGGCAGCAATAGTACAAAACGTACCTCACAACAAAAACCGAGGATTTATTATCTCTAACATTGTCCAGAACCAACTTAAAATCCATGCTGAATATGGTGGAGTTGTTCCAGAACTAGCTAGTAGAGCACATATCACCAACATAAGTGTAGTGGTTAATGCCGCACTTCAAAAAGCTGATATAACCCCTGCTGAACTAGATGGCATTGCCGTTACAGTCGGACCAGGCTTGATAGGAGGCCTGCTGGTTGGAGTGGCTGTTGCCAAGGGGATGGCATTGGCAACAAACAAGCCGCTAGTTGGTGTTCATCATATGGAAGGCCACTTGATGAGCCCCTTTTTATTAGATGACCCAGACAAAACTGTGGATGATGATCAAGTGGATTTTCCATTTGTTGCCCTATTGGTTTCAGGAGGCCACACTCTACTGTTACATGCTCGCGGTTTTAATGATTATGTTCTTTTGGGTCAAACCAAAGATGATGCTGTAGGAGAAGCATTTGACAAAGGGGCTAGAATGTTGGGGTTGGATTATCCAGGAGGCCCTGCCATTGCAAAACTTGCATTGAATGGAGATAATAAGGCACATAAATTCCCCCGGATTTTGCTGGACAAAAATAGGTTTGATTTCTCATTTTCCGGGTTGAAAACATCACTTAGAACCCATTTAATAAAAAATCCACCCAATGAAGAGGACCATAAGAGCAGAAGTGATATTGCAGCCTCATACCAAGAGGCTATTGTTGAAACCCTGACGATAAAGGCTATCAACGCATGTCGTCATACAAAATGTCCACGTTTGTTGGTTGCTGGTGGTGTTGGAGCAAATAGGCGTTTGCGAGAACTTTTGGTTGAAAATGCTGGTGATGAGGTTAAAGTAACCTTTCCAAACATGAATGTCTGTACAGATAATGGAGCGATGATCGCCCTTGCCGGATTACATCGTTTAGAAAATGGATATCGTGATGGTTGGGAGCTAAATGCTCGTGCAAGATGGCCTTTGGCAGAACTTTAAAATTTAGCCATGAGATTTGAATTAAGAGAGTATCAAAATGCAGACAAATAACTTTAAAAAAAATAGTGTAGCAGTAATAGGTGCAGGCTCCTGGGGTACTGCATTGGCTACAGTTTTGGCAACCAAGCTTGATAAAGTTACCATTTGGTGTAGAGAAGATGAGGTCGCTGTAGGTATCAATCAACAACATATAAACCCTCTTTATGTATCTGAGCTTTCACTGCCCCACAATATTATCGCCAGCAATGATTTGATGGAGGTGGTTGCCAGCCATCGTATTTTGGTGATGGTGGTCCCAACACAGTTTACCAGAAAAGTGCTGGAGTCAATCAAAAGTGTTGTTACCAAAGAGACAGTGTTTGTATCAGCTTCCAAAGGGGTTGAGGTTGAAACATTAACCCTGTTATCTGAGATTTACAGCGATGTTTTTGCCGAGCAAGGTGACCAGCAGTCATGTTATCTATCAGGTCCATCATTTGCCCGTGATGTGATAAAACAGCTACCAACAGCTGTTGCCATAGCCGGGAAAAACTCTGATCTTGTCGAAGAGATTCAACATCTATTTTCAGCACCATATTTTCGTACATACCGCATGGGAGATGTGGTGGGTCTGGAGTTAGGTGGTGCACTTAAAAATGTCATAGCACTTGCTGCTGGTATAAGTGATGGATTGGGTTTTGGCAATAGTGCAAGAGCAGCCCTAATTACCAGGGGACTTACAGAAATTATGAGGTTAGGAGTCCATTTAGGAGCTAAACCTGAGACTTTTTCTGGTCTCTCAGGGCTAGGAGATCTTCTACTAACCGCCTCTTCAGAGATGTCAAGAAACCGAACTGTTGGCTTTAGAATTGGAAAAGGCGAAAGCTTAGAAGAGATTCAAAAAGGGTTCAGAGAGGTGGCAGAGGGGGTAAAAACAACGTTGAGCGTATACAGATTGGCTGAAAAACTTGGGGTAGATATGCCAATTTCACGGGCAGTTTATGGGATATTGTACGAACAACGCACCCCACACTCTGTGGTTTCAGAGCTGATGGAACGCACCCTCAAAGCTGAACACGAAGAGTATTAGATCTATTTGTTTAATAACAAAATACTGGACTAAAACAAAAAAACCGCTTTAAGGAGCTTTGCCTTAAAACGGTTTTTTATATAGAACCTTGGAAGATTATACAGCCACAACCTCCTCAGCCTTTGGTCCTTTGTCGCCTTGAGCAACGCTAAACTCTACACGCTGCCCTTCGGCTAAATTGCGGAATCCCTCCCCAGAAATTGCGCTAAAGTGCACAAACACATCTCCCCTACCTTCGTCACGCTCAATAAACCCAAAACCTTTGCTTTCATTGAACCACTTGACTGTCCCATTTTCACGATCTGCCATAGCTGAAAATCCCCTACATTGTGTTTAAACATACCCGGCAAGCAACTTTAGAACCTGTAAAAACAAAAAATAAAGCTCCTACCCATTAGTCGTTTTGTAACATGGAGGAAATGATACGTAAACAATTTTTTTATATTTTTTTATGTTTTAACAATTTTTATCGCCCAACACATTGTTTATTTTGAGTTTATTTTAGACAAAAAAATTACGTGCTAATATAATGTTATGATTATATTTATATATCAAGATATAATTTAACTTGTCTAAAACAGGAGCAAGAACTCTTGTTACCCTATCAATTTCTCTGTTTTAACCAAAAGAGCTACCTTCTTATCAAGCAAAATTGAACTCAGTAACTGTTTGAAAGCTGGTGATGAAAACATCTATTGGCAAGATCATTGCTTATATCTTTGCTCAGTTATGTTTTTGAGGGGTCTGATTTACTACTTACATTTATAAAAGATTTTTTTACTATAATAGGGACGATATAATGACAATGAATGGGAATTTACATGATGTAGATTTAGGGCAGCAGCAGCATGAAACAAATCAAACTATTTTTCTAGCTACAAGAATGGATCTAATGGCTCACATAATGCCAAAAAGAGAGAAGCCGAAAAAAGGTTTTGCTCCCTCAAAACATTTTTTGAACCCTTCGGATTTGCAGCAAAAACCGACTATTCATTAGATCATTACTAGAAGGTATTCTGGCCTTGGGAGCCTTGATTGAATTTGATATTGATTAAGATCCTAAGACCAGAATTTCCAATTATTTCTTTTGTTCCGCATCAACGCCCGGTTTTTCTTTAGTAGATCAACAACAACTTCTAAAACCCTATCAGCAACAACTGGTGGCGCGCCATACACCCATGCCCCCTGACTGACAATCAATGTGTATTTGTCGTATGGGCCTGTCAAAGGTTCGTCAGGTAAGTCTGACGTTTCCTTTTTTCTTGTGTAAATTCTGACAAAATCACTTTTTGGATGGAATCCAATGGCAATTTTGTTACCGTAAATCTCAACCTCTATATAACATTTATCTCGCACTCTTTTTTCGATTATACATTGCAGCATTTCTGAGATACCGAAAACAGTTCTCTTGATCATCAACTCTTTTCTTATATGCCGACATAGCCTGCGGACATCGCCAAGGGGAAAGTGGCCTCTTCTTGCGCGGAATCTTCTACAGGTACAGGTCTGCAAGAAAAGGTTTACCTTGTAAATCTTGTCATTCTTGTAGCTTGGCACCTCTATAGGAGCATCAAACTTTTTATCGATCTCTGGAAGCATTATTGAGGGACAGTAGCTTTGGGCGCGAAGAATTTTTTTCTTTTTCCATGCAGGAACGAAATAAAAGCGTAATATAAATATTACAACAGCAAGAATAAAAACGAGAATCATTGCTAGCCTAAGCCAATCTAACACGATTACCAAACCCCCCATCTACTAAACAAAGCTATTTTTTTTAAGAAATTTTTGTACATGCTAACAATAATTTTTATTAATGACTAGGATTCAGCCATGATATTTTATAAAATGCAAATAATATGGTACAAAGAATCTTAAAAACTGGTTGGCTAATTGTGTTTTAATATTCCCTACTCACATAATTTTCATGTTTAAGAGTTCAATTAGAGGTAAAGTGCGTGATCAACAACACAAAGAGACCTTTGTTCGTTATTATAATACCATTAATCCTTTTGCTTACATTGGTAAATTCCCATGCTGCTAGCCGTGGCGACGACCTGTTGCAAGAGATTGACGGCATCATGAATGCTTCATCTTACGAAAGTTATTTTCAGATAATAAACCATACACCAAATGGCAGTGAGAATCGAATAACAGCCTACTCTGCAAAACAGCGCGATGGCAAAGCTGTTGTTTTAATTGTTGCCCCAAAAAAATTACAAGGACGTGCTGTTCTACGTCTTGGGGATGATGTCTGGACCCACATACCAGGGGAGCTACATCTGCGAAAGAGCACCTTGCGCCACTCCTTTGTTGGTGGAGTGTTTAATAACATTGACTTTCTAACAACCTCATATGCCATTGATCACAAAACAGCTATAATATCAGAGAACAAAAAACGTTATGTTCTCAAACTTATCCCAAAATCAGATTCGATCCCCTATAAGTTCATTGAGATGTACGTTCCCAAAAAAGATCTGCGACCTACAAAGTTAATCCAGTTTGCGGACCATGAACTAATAATAAAAACCATCTATTTTGACTATTCTAAAAAAGCAGCTGATGGCAAAACCGTATTAATCTCAATGAATACTGTCGCTGAAGATAATCGTAAATATAGCTCCACAATCAAAACTGGTGACATACGAAAAAGAATATTTCCTGACATGACATTTACTAAGGATATTCTTCCGAAGGTTGGCTCAATTCTAAAATAAATAAAGCACCTTCAGCTTTAAAAAAATTAACTGACAACAAAAAGAGCTAAAAAAACTGTCTGCTTGGTTTTTTTACGAAAAAACGGTTTATTTATGCCTGGATTTATGCAAACATGACAGGTTACTATTTATTTGCAATATTGTTGTTCACCTTTTGCCCGCTTTTACTGGGCATTTAATTAGCTGGAGTTGGTTATAGTTAGCTTAAGAATGCTGGTTTATTTCCAACTTTGTGTTTAAGGATAAGACCTTGAGTAAAGAAGATGTAATCGAAATGGAAGGTACTGTTTTGGAGAACCTTCCCAATGCAATGTTCCAGGTTGAACTGGAAAACAAACATAAGCTGCTGTGCCATATTTCCGGACGGATGCGCAAGCATTACATCCGTATTTTGCCTGGAGACAAAGTTACAGTTCAGCTAACCCCTTATGATCTTACTAAAGGTCGGATATCATATCGACACAAGTAGATTTTATGTTTTTTAGTTTATGACTTACAATGCATCCGACATTGAGGTACTAGAAGGCCTTGAAGGTGTTCGTCGTCGCCCTGGTATGTACATAGGGGGGACTGACGAAAGAGCCTTACACCATTTAGTCACTGAATTACTAGATAACTCTACAGATGAAGTGGTTGCGGGTCATGCTGACCGGATTACCCTGATATTAAAACAGGATGGTTCGGTCTCTGTACAGGACAATGGTCGTGGAATACCTGTTGACCCCCTACCCCGCTATCCTGGCAAATCAGCTCTAGAGGTAATTCTTACCAAACTACATGCTGGTGGTAAATTCCATAATAAGGCCTATGCTACAGCCGGTGGTCTTAACGGTGTTGGAATATCTGTTGTAAATGCCCTTTCTTCCTGGACTAAAGTCAGTGTTGATCGTGATGGTTTTAACTGGCAACAACAGTTTGCCAGAGGTAAACCACAAGGGAATCTGGCAAAGCTAGACCCAACCAAAAAAAAAGGTACTACAGTCACCTTTATGCCCGATGGGGAGATCTTCCCTGAGATCAAATTTCGTCTCGATATTCTACTTAACATGTGTCGGGCCAAAGCCTACTTGAATAAAGGGGTTAAAATTGTTCTCAAAGATGAGGCTAGCAATGAATCATACGAATTCAATTATCCCAATGGCCTTGAGGACTTTGTAAATAGTTGGGTAAAAAACCACGATATTATACTAAAAGAACCATTTGTAGGGCAGGCCGAAAAAATTGGTTTAGATGAGAATATTCGTATTGAATGGGCTATCTCTTGGACTTACAACGAAAAAGGCAAACTACTTTCCTACTGCAATACTATTCCAACCGGACAGGGTGGAACCCATGAAACCGGACTTAAAAGCGCACTTTTAAAAGGGATTAGAGAGTTTGCAGAGACTCGCAGCCTATTGCCAAAGGGTATTATAATTATTGCCGATGATGTGTTGGATGGTCTTTTTGGTGTTATATCTGTTTTTCTACCGGAACCCAGCTTTTCAGGGCAAACCAAAGAAAAATTAACCAATACAGGCATTGCTCGCCCCATAGAAGGTGTAATAAAAGATCAATTTGACCACTGGCTACATGGTCAACCAGAACAGGCAATAAAACTGGTCAGTGCTGTTGTTGAACGCGCCCAAGAGAGACAAAACCGCCGTAAGTCAATCTCCAAAATCAAAAGAAAATCTGTCACTACCCGTTTAACCCTACCGGGAAAACTAACGGACTGTATAACCTCGGACCCTGAACGCTCTGAACTTTTTATCGTTGAGGGAGATTCCGCAGGTGGTTCAGCAAAACAGGCCCGTGACCGCCATACCCAAGCAGTGTTACCACTGCGAGGTAAGATACTTAATGTTGAACAGGCCAACCTTAATAAATTTGAGAAAAACGCAGAGATTCAAAATTTGGTAACAGCCATTGGAGCCGGATTTGGTAAGCAGTTTGATATAAACCAGATCCGCTATGGCAGTATTATTATCATGACCGATGCTGATGTTGATGGCGCCCACATTGCCAGCCTACTCTTGACATTTTTCTACCGTTTTATGCCAGACTTAATTCGTAACGGACACCTCTACCTGGCCCAACCTCCATTATTTAGAGTAAACTCCGGTTCAGACAGCTTATATGCTTTGGATGAGATAGAAAAAGAGAAGATAATTGCCAAAATTCGCAAAAAACGACCCAATGCAAAGTTTGATATTTCTCGCTTCAAAGGTTTGGGGGAGATGGTTCCCATGCAGTTGCGAGAGACAACCATGAGCACAAAAACCCGCAGGCTTCTTAAAGTATATTTAGATGATGAGATGGTTACCCATGATACTTTTGATCGTCTGATGGGCAAACGACCAATAGAACGGTATAAATTTATTCAAGAAAAAGCATCTTTTGCCAAAGATAACCTGGATATATAAAAATTAAGATCCAAGCATAAGCCATTTATTATTGCTTTGATCTTTTGTACTCAATGGACTTTTTACCTCCTTGAATAAAAAACCTACCACTCCCCTTTTAAAAAATATCGCCGCTTGCTTTGACTGGCTTGATGAGGATGACCTCATCCCAAAAGAACCTTTAATAGAGGCTCCTCCCTCCCCTGTATTTACCCTTGATGGTAGAAAGATAGTATCATTTTCATCCAACAACTATTTGGGGATGAGCCGTCGTCCTGAAGTTATCAATGCAGCTAGAAATGCCCTATCCAAGTTTACCATGGGAACATGTGAATCGCGAAAACTTGGGGGGAACATAGCCCTTCTAGAAGCTTTGGAAGCTAGAATTGCCAGCTTTAAAGGAGAAGAGGCAGCTATGATTTTTGCCACAGGTCTGTTAGCCAATGTGGCAACAATTCCTGGTTTAATTGATGCTGAATGGTATTGTAACAAATTTTATGGCAAAGATTGGTCTAAAGAACCCGGTACAATTTTTTCTGACTCTCTCAACCATAGAAGCATTCAGATGGGAATTAAACTATCCCATGCCAATGTGGTTAAATACCACCACGCAGATATGGACCACCTAGAACAGGAACTTGCAAGCTGCAAAAGCAACAACAAATTAATTGTTTCAGATGGTGTCTTTAGTATGGATGGAGATTTAGCCCCCCTCCCTGAACTAACCACTTTAGCCAATCGTTATCAGGCAACAGTCATGATAGATGATGCCCATGGTACAGGAGTATTTGGTGAAAATGGTCGTGGTGTGGCAGAACATTTTGGTGTGGAAAAAGATATTTCTATACATATGGGAACATTGAGTAAAGCAGTTGGAGCTATGGGCGGGTTTGTTGCAACTGACCGTAAAGTTATTGATTTTTTAAAATCCACAGCTTCAGGATACCGCTTTACATCCAGCCTGCCAGCAGAACAGGCAGCAGGGATAATCTGTGCTATTGATATAATGGAGAATGAACCCCAGCTAAGAGACAAATTATGGCAGAATGTTACTTTCTTATTAAATGGACTAAATGATCTTGATATCCCATTTAACTATCAATGGTCTCCAATTATTCCTCTTCATCTAGGAAGTGCCCATAAGGCATATAGAGCAGAGAAGTTATTACTTGATAGAGCCATATCATGTATCGCTGTGGTTCCTCCACTTGTTGCAAACAACTGTTCACGTTTAAGAATTACCGTTAATTCTACACATACACAGGAGCAAATAGAGCAACTTTTGGCAGGATTAATAGTTGCAGAGAGAGAGATAGGGTTTAGTCAACCAGGCAATAGCCAGCAAACCTGGGAGGAGTTTTCAAAAAGATCTCCTAGCTATATTACCAAAACCTGATATATCAGATAATATCAATATGAATACAAATAATTGTATTCGTATATTTTTTTCACAATCAAAAATATCTTCTTGCCTGACTGTTATAATGCTGATAATGTTCGCACCTTAATCTTGAGTTAATTTTACAGAACTGCCCTGCACAACTGTTACTATATTTGTCAGGACTAACAGTGGAATTCAAAAAGTTTATGAAAAAACAACTGATAATACTTCGTCATGCAAAATCGGCATGGGATACTGATGCCACCACCGATTTTGAACGTCCACTTGCTAAACGAGGTAAGGGTGATGCACCCAGAATGGGACGATGGATGCTGGAGCACGGCTTGCTTCCAGACCACGTTGTCAGTTCTCCAGCTCTTAGAGCCAAGCAAACAGCTGTAAAAGCCTGCAAGGCCATGGATATTGGCAAGGGCAAGATCAATTGGGACCCCCGTGTTTATGGTGCCGGAACCGAAGATCTCCTGGAGGTTTTGGCAGAGGTTCCCAGCAAAGCATACAGAGTTATGATAGTTGGTCACAATCCGGGAATGGAGTTTCTATTCAACTATCTGGCAAAAAAAGACGGTAAAGATCAGCTGGAAGATAGCCCTATTAAAACCGCAACCGCTGTTGTATTGGATATACCAACAAGCTGGAAAAACCTACAGGCTGACTGTGCCAAAATAGTTAAAATCCAATATCCCAGAGAGTTAGCAGCACAAGAAAATTCTGAATGATAAATGGAAGATATTTTTAGTTATTTAAAAGATAATCAGTCCGGTTCCCTTAAAGATTTAGTTGATTATCTTGAAATTCCTTCCATTTCTAGCGATCCCAACCATAAACAAGAGATGGTGAACTGTGCTGAATTTACGGCTCATCTTCTCAAAAATGCTGGTCTTGATGAAGTAACTGTACATCAAACCAAAGGACACCCAATTGTTACTGGTTCTTGGCGTAAAGCTCAAAACAAGCCAACCGTTCTGATTTATGGTCACTATGATGTTCAGCCAGTTGATCCCATTCCTCTTTGGACCAACCCACCTTTTTCACCGCATATAGAAAACCAACGAATTTATGCCAGAGGCTCTGCGGATGATAAAGGGCAGATCCTTATGCACATTCAAGCCATAAAGGCGATTTTGGCAGTCAAAGGCGAACTTCCGATTAATGTCTGTTTTGTTATTGAAGGCGAAGAGGAGTTTGGTAGTGCCAACCTACCTCAGTTTTTGGTTGATCATGGCAACGAACTAAAAGCTGATGTGGCCTTGGTTTCTGATTCATCCATGTGGGAAGAGGGATTTCCTGCCATCACAACATCTCTACGTGGTCTTCTATTTCTTGAAATGACACTTACTGGCCCTAATAGAGACCTCCACTCTGGTACCTTTGGTGGTGCGGTTGCAAACCCTTTAGAGATACTCTCAAGAGCTTTGGCCCAGGTTAAGGACCAAGATGGGCGTATTTTGATACCTGGCTTTTATGACTCTGTAAAACCAATTCCAGATTCCATAAGAGAACAGCATAAAACCCTACCATTTGATAAAAATAGCTATTTTACCAATATAGGCGTAGATGAGGGTTGGGGTGAGAATGGATATTCAACTTTAGAACAGCTGTGGTTACGTCCAACCTTTGAGATAAATGGTATATGGGGTGGTTTTATTAATCCAGGTGCAAAGACAGTATTGCCATCTCAAGCACATGCCAAGCTATCTCTTCGTTTGGTAGATGGACAAGATCCTGATAATATTGAAAAACTAGTTACAGGTTTTTTTAAGGCTACTCTACCAAAAAGTGTGAAACTTACAATGAGCCGAGTAACAGGTGGCGGCAGAGGAGTTTCGGTTCCCAATGATTTTCCTCCATTGATAGCAGCAAAAAAAGCCTTGATGGAGACCTTTAACCAGGAACCTCTATTAGTTGGTGAAGGCGCTTCAATTCCCGTTGTAGCAGACTTTAAATCAACATTGGACCTTACCACCCTATTAATAGGCTTTGCCCTACCCGATGCCTGCCCCCACTCCCCCAATGAAAACATGCACATACCTACTTTCCACAAAGGTACAGAGAGCTTGGTTCGCTTACTTTATTATCTGTAAAAAACCATTAGAAAAAACTTCTAGAAGGTCTTAACTCGCTGAAAAAACAGATTTCCTCTACCTAAAAAACAATTTTGTTGAAATTTAATTCAACAAAATTTCTTGAATGATGAATGATTTTAAAATTGCAAACTACATTACAATAATCTATAATAAATGAACAGTTGTTTATATTATGTGTTTATGGATAACAAGCTGACAAATTTCTCTTAAAGATCAATTAACTAAGGAGAGCAAAAATGACTCTCATACAAGAGGAAATCACCTTAGAAAATCTAGTCAGTTTCCTGGCAACAATTCCTGGATTCAAGGATCTCTCTGCTGAAGAGATGATAGAGTTTGTTGCACCAATTATCAGTATCACAACCTATGAGCCAGGACAAACTATGATTAAACGCGGTACTGAAGGCAGTACAGTACTGTTTTTATTTAAAGGTAGGGCAAGGGTAAATGTTCAGCTGGATCCTGATGATAATATAAATTTTTTTATCAATGAAGGTGAGATACTTGGTGAGATGGCTCTCGTAACCAAGGAAAAACGCAGCGCAGACGTTTTTGCTGTTACTGCTGTTATCTGTTTAACCATTGATATTGAAACGTTTCAGACCCTTATGGCTAGCAATTGGAAAGTTACCAAAGCTGTTGCTGGTTTAATAGGCGAGAGAAGAATAAAACGGCTTGCCTCAAGATAAATAATAAAATAGTGACTGAGAAAACTTCAAACCATTAATATCTACGCTACCAATTGGTTTTTTTAATAAAAGATAAATGGCAGATCCATGGCAAAACCCAGTAACAAATCCTTGAAAATTGATAATATTGGGTTTGAACAGCTTGATATTGATACCCTGATCCTCTACAAACAAAAAGTAGAAATCATCATTAGACATAAACAAAACAAACAAAAACAAGAACTAAAAAAAAGATTACAGACTAAAGCGGCAAAATTGGGTATCGATTTAAAGCAGTATTTTACTGAATCTTCTCTGGCGTTAAAAAAACCTCAATCTACTGTAAGAAAGAAATACATTTATAAAGGTATAAAATGGTCTGGACGTGGTAGATGCCCAAAAGTTTTCCAGCAATATTTTATTTCTGGTGGCAACAAAGCCGACCTACTAATTGAAAAGCAATAATAACATATTGTTTTGCTTTGAAAATTTTCTAATTATTGATAATCCGATATAATCAAAAACAAAAAAAAATAATTATTCACTTGCATACATACCGGTTGGTATGTTTTCTTATATCACAACATACCAACCGGTATGTATGCCATTAGATGAAACTTAATTTGTTATCTATCAGGTGAACACATGAACGCTAAACGTACTCCCGATGAAACTCGAGACTCTCTTTTAGAAGCGGCTTTTGATGAGATGTTTGTCAACGGCTTCCAAGCAGCTAGTATTTCAAATATTCTGGCTAAAACTCACCTCACAAAAGGTGCGCTATATCATCATTTTAAAAACAAAAAAGCCTTAGGATACGCTGTTGTTGATGAGTGGATACCACAAAATATCGACAACGCTTTTTTTCGTCCAGTTAGGGATGAAGGTGATTTTTTCAAGGGTTATGAGAGGGCATTCAATGAGTGTCCATTAGATAAAAGAGAGATGCTGGTAAAATATGGCAGCCCTGTCTTTAAGTTAGCACAAGAAATGTCCCATCTAGATGACGGTTTTAAAGTACGTTTAGAAAAAATCATGAAATGGTGGCGAGATGGTATTGCTGAAACCATTAGGACAGCCCAGAGCAAAGGACAGATAAAAGCAGACGTGAATGCAGAAGAACAAGCTTTTGTTTTGCAAGCATTTTTACTAGGTGGAGTCAGTCTAACCATGGTGGCTCAATCACCTGAAATGTTGATGGGAGCAACAAAACTATTTCTTGAATATATCGAAACTTTAAGGGCATAAGGCAGCCATTTGTTGGTTATGTCAGATCCTTTAAAAATACAATTAGCTAGGAGTTTAACAAAATGAGAGAAAATTTCTTCCTTAACATCATGCGTTGGCGATGGCTGGTGTTAATACTGTTTATTGCTTTGGTAGGAGGTATTGCCAGTGGAGCAAAACTCCTGCGATTTGAGACCAGTTACCAGATATTTTTCTCTGATGACAATCCTCAACTACTAGCCTTTGAACATCTGCAAGATACCTACACAAAAAATGATAACGTTCTATTTGTGTTGGCCCCTAAGGATGGCAAGATTTTTACTAAAACAATGTTAAAAGTAGTAAAAGATCTCACCAAAGCATCTTGGCAGATCCCCTACTCCATACGGGTTGATTCCATAACCAATTTTCAGCATACCGAAGCAGATGGAGATGACCTGCTGGTACAAGACCTTGTGGAGAAAGTTGATAGTTTAACTGATTCTGACTTGGAGCGGATAAAATCTATCGCTCTTAATGAGCCACTGTTACTCAACCGAATGATTCCACCAACAGCAGATGTAACTGGGGTAAATGTAACTATTCAGCTACCAGCAAAAGATCCTGTTTCGGAAGTTCCAGAAGTTGCAGCTTATGTCGAAAAAATGGCTGCCGACCTCCGCCTTGCTCACCCAGATGTTGATGTCTATTTAACTGGCGTGACCATGATGAACAACGCTTTTCCAACTGCGGCCCAAAAAGATATGGCCACATTGGTTCCTACTATGTTTCTAGTGGTCATCATCACCCTGGGGATTATGTTCCGCTCATTTTCTGCTACCTTTGCTACCGTTGTGATAATCATGATGACTGTGGCCACGACCATGGGGCTTACAGGCTGGCTGGGAATACCACTCACGGGACCATCATCATCAGCTCCAACCATTATTTTAACAATGGCAGTTGCTGACTGTGTACATATTATCATCTCCTTTCTCTATCTACTTCGCCAAAATGGGGGTACTGATAAACGAGCTGCAATAATGGAGAGCCTACGTATTAACCTGCACCCGGTATTTTTGACAACAGTAACAACAGCAATCGGCTTTTTGAGTATGAACTTTGGTGAAGTTCCCCCATTTAGAGATTTAGGTAACATGGTTGCAATGGGTGTTGGAACTGCTTTTATTCTCTCAATAACTGTACTACCTGCCCTGCTTATTATACTACCGATAAAGGTAAAACAAGATACATCCCGTACCGGCAAGATGATGGATAAATTTGGTGAGTTTGTAGTACAAAAACGCAATATGCTTGCTTTTAGTATGGTTGGCATTGTTGCCATACTTGCAGCGTTTATCCCGAACAATGAACTAAACGATGAATTTGTTAAATATTTTAGCCGTGATATTCCTTTCCGTGTAGCTTCTGATTTTTCCAATGATAGACTCACAGGTATCTACAACATTGACTATTCGTTGGACTCAGGTGAAGAAAATGGTGTTTCATCCCCTGAATTTTTACAACATGTGGAAGATTTCGCCAACTGGTATCGCAAACAGCCAGAAGTGGTACATGTAAATTCAATAACTGATATTTTCAAACGTCTCAATCGCACCATGCATGGAGATGATCCTGCTTGGTATCAACTACCCCAAGCAAGGGATCTTGCTGCTCAGTATCTACTTTTATATGAGATGTCACTACCCTATGGGTTGGATCTTAACAATCAGATCAATCTTGACAAGTCGGCTACCAGATTTGTGGTTACCATGAAAAATATATCTACTAATCAGGTATTGGATATTGCTGATCGGGCCAGAAACTGGCAACAGGCAAACCTTCCACCCTCTATGCAAGTTGAAGGTTCAAGTCCAACTGTGATGTTTGCCCATATTGGCTATCGTAATATTCGCAGCATGTTGTTTGGTATGTCAGCTGCTTTGGTATTGATATCAATGATAATGATGATATCTCTACGGTCAGTAAAGATCGGCCTTATTAGCCTGATACCTAACCTTGTTCCCATGATAATGGCCTTTGGCTTGTGGGGTATGCTTGTGGGTGAGGTTGGATTGGCCCTCTCAATTGTGACAGGTATGACTCTTGGTATTGTTGTTGACGATTCGGTCCACTTTTTAAGTAAATATCTACGTGCACGTCGTGAACGCGGAGCATCATCCCAAGATGCCGTACGCTATGCATTTTCAACTGTAGGTACAGCCCTCTGGGTTACATCTGCGGTGTTGGTCTGTGGCTTCTTTGTCCTGACATTTTCTGACTTTAAACTTAATTCTGGCATGGGGTTGTTGACTGCTATAACCATATCCTTTGCTCTTATTGCTGACTTTCTACTTTTACCACCCCTGCTGATGAAATTGGAGAAAAACTCATGAAACCATATAAGCAAACAATAATTTTAGCTTTATCATTAATGCTTTTACCACTATCCGGTTTTGCCCAAACCCCAGCAGAAAAGGGTTTGGCAATTGCCAAGGAGATTGACAAACGTGATGAGGGTTTTGGTGATTCAACAGCAGAGTTGACCATGACACTTAAAAACAAAGCTGGCAGAGAGAGCTACCGCTATATTCGTTTTAAAACCCTTGAGGTTAAAGGAGATGGTGATAAGAGCCTCTCAATATTTGACAAACCTAGAGATATCAAAGGTACGGCAATGTTAACCTTCTCTCACCCTATTGCACAGGATGACCAGTGGATGTTTTTACCTGCTTTAAAACGGGTAAAACGTATCTCCTCCCGCAACAAATCTGGACCTTTCATGGGTAGTGAGTTTGCTTTTGAAGATTTAGGCTCCCAAGAGGTAGCAAAATATCACTACAAATGGATGCTTGATGAAAAATACAACGGTCTAGATTGCTTTGTGTTGGAACGTCGCCCAGCTTATGAATATTCTGGCTATACCAGACAGGTTGTTTGGGTTGATAAAGAGGAGTACCGCATCCAACAAGTGGAATATTATGATCGTAAAAATAGTCTACTTAAAACCCAAACATTCGGTAACTATAAACAGTATCTAGACAAATACTGGCGACCAGGGCATATGGATATGATCAACCATCAAACAGGAAAAAGCACAAAATTGCTCTGGAACAATTATAAATTCCGTGTTGGTCTCAAAGAGTCTAACTTCAACCGCAACTCATTAAAAAGAGCAAGATGAACATTAAATACATTTTACTTTTTGCAGCCATCGCTTTTGCTATAAGTAAACCGGGGAACCTGATAGCTTCTACTGGTGAGTTTACCGGCTATATAGCAACTGAAATGAGGTTGTTTCCTGAATCCCCAGCCTCTTCACAACAGGGTGACGGCCAGGTATCACTTAGCATTCAACCGGAATATTTTAAAGATTGGGATGAGGGAAAGCAGAGCTTTACTTTTGTTCCATATATCAGGTTGGATAGTATGGACTCTCAACGAACCCATTGGGATATTAGGGAATTAACCTGGGTGAAAGTTGGTGAAAACTGGGAAGTTAGAGCAGGGTTGAGAAAACTGTTTTGGGGGGTTGCTGAGTCACAACACTTGGTGGATGTGATCAACCAGACAGATTTAGTTGATAGCTTGGACGGTGAGGAAAAGCTGGGACAACCCATGGTAAATGTCTCATTTATGGGTGATAACGGTACTCTTGACCTCTTCTTACTCCCCTACTTTAGAGAGAGAACTTTTCCAGGGGAAAAAGCTAGACTACGAACCGGATTATATATAGATACCGACCAAGCCCAGTATGAATCTGGAGCCGAAAAAGAGCATATAGATTGGGCGGTGCGCTGGTTTCAATCGTTGGGAGATTGGGATGTAGGTCTTTCTCACTTTTCTGGTACAAGTCGTAGCCCCACCTTTAACATGGGGACTGACAGTGATGGAAACTCAGTACTTGTACCTTATTATGCTTTAATGGAACAGACCGGGATTGATCTACAAGCGACAAAGGGGGCTTGGTTGTGGAAGCTCGAAGCAATTACCCAACGTAGTCAGGGTGATCGCCACCAAGCCTTAACAGGTGGTTTTGAATACACATTTGTGGGAGTATTTGATTCAGCTGCAGACATGGGTTTAATATCAGAATATCTCTATGATGATCGTGGGGAATCTGCACCAACCCCTATGGAGAGTGATTTGATGGTTGGTATGCGGTTAGCCCTTAATGATGAAGCAAGTACAGATTTTCTTGTGGGAGCAAGCATTGATGTTAACCAACAAAATTTTAATGTTAGTTTAGAAGGCTCTAGACGGATAAAAGAAGATTGGAAGCTCTCCATTGAAGGTCGAATTTTTATCGACCCTCCCAAAGAGGACCCTATATATTCCATGCGTCGTGATAGTTTTGTACAACTTGAATTAGCACGATATTTCTAGTTAACTAACTTTAAAGACAACAGAGAAAATTTAGTAAAACAGCCATGAGTTTTTTAGCAGAACAAACCACTGAATGATATATCACTTCACATATTATCCTGGGGGTTTGTTCTGCTCCAAAAGCTGTTTTTTTAAATTTCTCGCCAATTCTATTTTTTTTAGGAAGAGTTGTGAAAATAATTATCCGTATTGCTCTGTTATTAATTCTATCTGGATGTAGTACAAAACATCTAGATGGGGCATGGACACAAACCAAAAAAGCATCCTATAACGCCGTAACTGACACCATGACCTGGGCTCCAGCAATTGCAGCTGTACCCCTATATTTGACAAAAGCTGATGATGAGATTACCGACTATTTTATGGATAACAACTATATTAACGAAGGTAGTCACGAAACCTATACCCATATCAGTGAAGCTATAACTCTATCCACAGCTTTACTAGTACCAGATGATAAACTAGAGACAAAAGCCAAAAGGTTTGCTGTTGAAACAGGTGCTTATGCCGTAGCTAGACAGAGTACGGATTTGTTGAGTAAAAATATTCATAAAGAATCTCCCAACGGTAAACATAATGGCTCCATTGGCTCACACCATGCCATTAGCCCTTTTGCCGGGGTAGCAATGACTAGAAGGAATGTTGAACAGATGAATATTCCTGAATGGGGGAAAAATAGTATTGTCGGTACGAACTACCTTTTTGCATCATCCTATGCCCTAATGAGAGTACAACAGGGTGGTCACTCTTTTGCAGATCAGCTTATCAGCATGTCAGTTGGAAATTTCATAGGACTTTTTGTTCACGATCTTTTTATGATGGAAGATAAAGAAATCGCTGTCGGAGTATCACAAAACAGTGCTTATATGAGTGTCGGAGTAAAGTTCTAACTTACCTACGTTTAGGATCTATTTTGGATGCTGTATAAAGCTTATCAATACCACCTTTTGCAATAACCCTGTTTACAACAGGCAACAGATCAACATCACCCATTGCTACAACATAGGCATCGTTATTTGTTAACAGCCTTTTTTTATCAACATATACCATTCTACTATCGGGCCATCGGCTGGCTATTAGCTCATCTGTAATAAAATAGACATTCTCTCTACTTGGGTCGGCCATTAGTTCATGAACATAAGCTGGAATTTCTGTACTGGTGGTGGTAGTTACTATATTACTTTTAGGAAAATTATTAATAATATATTCCACACTGTTAGAGCCATGAACGGCTACTATGGTGTTTTTGGCAGAGTTAAGATTATCTCTTGTTCGTGACAAATAACTCTCTTTACCAGATACAAAAGTCCCAAGAGCCAAGCCAGTTGTATAATATGGTTCAGACAAATATGCTATTTCGGCTCTCTCTTTTGTATGAGAAATCAAGCTTATGGTTAAATCAGCTACACCATAACTCAAAGCTGTAAAGCGTGATTCAAGGCTTTTTAAACGGGTGAATACTGCTTTTTTACCCATCTCTTTGGCAATTAAGCTACCAAAATCTATTGCTGCTCCATGCCACATTCTTGTTTTTGGGTTAATTTGGCTGATAAACCCCTGATTATCACGGACCCCAATACGTAGAATTTTATCATCTTGAAACAGGTGGGATATTTGATCATCCCCCAAGTCGGTATTTTGCAAATTGGTGTGGTTTTTTAGTTGAGTTGATAAATCCTGACAGCGACCATCAGCTCTGTATTCCTCTTTTATCAGATTTTCCGAATCTAAAGATATTGCCTCAACACGCCACACATTTTTATTTGATTTTGCTCGGGACCTTTTCTCAATAAGTTTTGCCAGTGTATTGCGATATAGTGATTTTAATTCGCTGTTTTTACTGCTTTTTTCATAGAACCAAAAAGGGGGACAGACCTTCATACGCACCAAAAGCTCATCCCCAGCTTCCTGCTGGGAAGTCACCTTGGTTTTGGCTTTGGTTAATGAAGGAGATATTGAAAAAATGTATACAAATAGAGTAGCAACAAGAAAAATTACTACATGACTTAGATATTGATTGCTCATTAACTGATGCCTGGATATCTCAGTTAGAAAATCTCTATCGCATTCAATATTCCCCCACAGCGGTGGTCATCAGTTAGAAAATGTTTAACCAACCTACTTTGAAAATAGCGGGAGAACTGTTTGGCTACTGTTGCTGGCTGAGTGTCGATTAAAATTAACATCTCCTGGAATGTATCTATTATTACCTTATGTTTCTTTTTATGGTTGTCAGCTTCAGGGGTAGAGGCTTTTGTATAGAGCTTCTCTTCAGCTTTGAAACATGACTCCATCTGTTTAATAAATTTTTTCAGGCTTGTTTTCTGTTTGGTTATCTTTGCCGACTCTTCCACAGCAACTGTTAGATACTCGCTGCCTAGTTCAAAAAGATTGTGATGTCGATCATCAATGCTCTTTACCCCTACCCGATAGGCATCACGCCATAAAAGTGTTGTCGATGTGTTTACATCCGGGTTTAATATGGAACGGCGACGTCTCTCAGATCTTTCAAGTAGTTTCCATCGCACAATAGGAATATCACGAACCAACTTTGAAGGAATTGTATAAATTTCCACATCTCCATTGGTTTTAACGTCATAAGTTTGTGGTCTTTCAAAAAGAGCCGACTCCTCACCAAAATAATCACCAGGCCCTAATGATTCAATGATATCATTATCCACCATACATGAGACCTGTCCCGATTTAATCAGGTTTAAGGAGTGTTTACCTTTCAGTTTTATTAATTTGTTACCTTTAAAGTTCTTAACTTCTATAGACTGGGCAATTTGACTCTGCTTTGGATAGGAGATAGCTTCACCAAATAACTCTGTATTTTGCAAAAATTCACGAAGTTGATGAATAGCTTTAATCTGGTTGTAGTAGTTGTTTTTCTTCACAAAACCAAGATAGAGACGACCGGGCAGGCGTATAGCCCTTACAAAACTAGAAGCCCTATATGTCTGTTGAGATATGCTACGGTATAAACAGGATAGTTCTCCAAGTAGACTACCAGCAGAAAGAACGCCGGAAACCCCTAAACCACCGTGTAAAGTCTCCACTGTACCAGTTAGAACAAGGTAAATATCGTCACTTATCTCCTGCTCTTTATATATAATACTGCCAGGATTAAATGTAATTACCTCATTATTTAATAGGCTTCTGATCTGATTTTGTGGTGCATCAGGAAAATATGAGCACATATAATCAATGGCCTCTCTCATGGCCGACTCGGTATAATCAGGTATCAATATGTCAGTAGTACCAAAGGAGGCACTTGATCCTATTTTCCGTTGCTCACCAGTAAGTGGCGTAGAAGTGTGTGAAAGAATTATTTTTTTTGATTTATCACCTCTGAAATCTGTGGCAAACCCATGAATCATACCACCGCCAATATCAATTTTTTTAAGATTCGCTGGCAGTTGGTATTTCTCTAGAACCTGCTCATAAAACTCCTTTGTCACCCCTTGTTTATCATCATCTTTACTTATCATGCCTTCTAGAACACTCAAGGAGACTATATCGGCATAGTGGGCATAAGAGTGGTAGCCATCCTCTGCCAAAGTACGAAAAACAAATATATTGGTCTCAACAGGGTGCGGTGAATAGAGAGGTTTAATTTCTAAACCCTCAAAATCATTCCATTCATCAGCTTCCAAATCGTGTGTTTCAAAATAGTGATAGAAATCTTCCTCTTCAATTGAAAGAAGTACCGCAAGTTTTTTGGCGACAGAAGCTCGAACTAGAGGAGTGGAAAAATATTTAATCCTATGACCTGCCCTGATAAGGGCGGTGATACCACAAAAATGGTCATCATGGGCATGGGTATGAAAGATACCTTTAATCTCACTTATGCCAATTCCCAGTGATTCCAAGCTGTAGAGAATATTGGGGCCAGCATCAATAAGATATAACTGTCCCTGATACATAAGAATACTGGACATACAGGGACGGTTGATATCCCAACCATCACCTTCACCTGAGTGGATAACCCCAAAGTACTCTCTTTTAAATTGATATTGGCCAAGGGGGTATGGGGGTGTGTAACTTTCACCAGCAGCAAGATTTAAATCAACAGATACAGTCTCATCCTTATAACTGATTTCAAAAATATTCAGTTGAACCCTACGAATTTCCACCCCTTCACAAATTTCAATGGTTGTATTCTCAAGAGGAATGGAATCCAGCAAGCTATCTGAAGGGCGGATACTACCAAAAGCAAATTTTAATTTAAGCCGCATCATCTCATCGGCCTGCTCTTCAGATATACCAGTCTCAAGTATCTCCTCTTTGGAGATCAAGCCGTAGTTACCACGATAGATATAACCCATCTGTGCTTGCACCTGATCTGGTGCACCAATTAAACGGGGTTTTACCCCGGTATTATTGGGATGGTTGGGTATGATCATACCTTGACGGTAGAGCATTTGCAGCACCGGAAACTCAGCCAAATTGGAAAAGTGACCATTTTGTACTAGAACATCAGACAATAATATGGTGTTGGGGCCAGTCTCAAATGTTGCACCGTCCTGCTCTGTGTTGACTATTAAACCCCTTTTCATCAAATGTTTAACAGAATCTGCCGGACAGCCACAGAGCATATAAAGATCAACTTCAGGTACTGCGATCCAGTACATACCATTTGTAATGTTAATTTTTGTTATTCTTTTGATTTGTTTCATTTTAATCGTCCTCCCACTCTTCCCTCGGACAAACTCCACCTATTTTACAAGGCCCTTAAGCATAAAAATGATGTAACTTACTGTAACCAGACAAATTACATCCATCAACATCTATTAGACCAGTATACACAATTAATAATCAATTAGAAATTTTTCCTGATTTTTTATATATAGATGAAGCAAATTTATCATTTAGAATAAAAAAATAAAAATTCGACAATAATCTTTACATTTCCCTGTTACCAAGATGGAAAACAAGATATGCTAAAGATAACATGGGAATGGAGCATCTATGATAAAGATCATTATTGTAAAGTAACACTCTTTTTTTTAAGTCCAACGTGACAATATTATGGAACCAAGATCTGAAGAAGAGTCTCAACTAGCTCAGGCTAACTTTGAACTGCGCCACCTCCGGGAGACTGTCCAGGCGCAACAGGAAGCCATGGCTGACCTATCCCACAAAAGTGGGCGAGAAATTCAAAAAGTTATCAGCAGCCAAGCAGGTGAGATGCGTCAGTATAAAGATACAATTGCATCCTTACGTAAAGAGTTAGAAGAGTTACAGTTTGAAAAAGGAAAAAGTGTACAAATAGCAATTGCTGAAGGTAATCGTGAATCAACCAACCTGCAATCCACAATCTCGGCCCTGCGAGATGAGATGGAGAATATCAACTTTGATAAGCAGAGTGAAGTACAAACAGCAAAAAGCTATGGCACTTTGGAGATCAAACAGCTTAAAGAGACTGTGGCTGCCTTGCGTGATGAGATGGAAAATGTCCGTCACGAAAAACATACTGAGATTCAATCAGCTGTGCAACAGGGTAAGATGCAAGCATTGCAACTAGAAAATACCATTGCAGCATTAAGAGTAGAACTTGACGAACTAGCCCATAGGATGCGCGCTCAGGTTCAGGAAGCATTGGCAAGTGGTCACCAAGAAATTTTACAATTAAAAGATACCGTAACAGCCCTTAGAGACAAAGTTGAAGAGGTGCAGTTTGAAAAACGCCAAGAAGTACAAAACACCCTGATAAAAGGCCATCGAGAGGCAACCCAACTACAGGAGACTATCTCTTCACTGCGGGATGTGTTGGATGACCAAAAACATGAACAACGCAAAGAGGTTCAAGCCACTTTGGTACAAGGACACCAAGAGGCAGTACAGCTACAGGCTACCATATCTTCTTTAAGAGTTAATATGGATGAGCTGCAATATTCAAAACAGCGTGAGGTTCAAGAGGCCGTTTCAATCGGTCACCGGGAAGCGCAGCACCTTCAAAGCACAATCACCGCCATTCGGGACGGAATGGATAATATGAGCTATGAAAAAGGCAAGGAGGTACAGTCGGCAAAACTGTTTGGTCATACCGAAATAAATCAACTAAAAGAGACCACTTCAGCACTGCGTGACCAACTCGACGAACTGAACTACCAAAAGAGTCGTGCTGTCCAAGCTACACAAAAAGATGCAAGTTTAGAGATAGATCAGCTTCACAATACTGTATCTTCTCTCCGTGATGAGATGAACAACCTACAGACATCATACGAAAAAGAGATAGAGTCCATGAAACAGGTCGCTCAGGGGGAGCGTCGGCAATTACAAGAGATGATAAGCGTCCTACGAGATAAATTGGAGCAGAGAGTATGACAACACCAACTAATAAAACCACTGAGACCAGAAGCACAACTTCACAGTATAAAAAGCAACTACACCAAATGGAGATGCTCCTTGATATCTCCAAACAGGTTGCTTCTCACGATACCCTTGATGAGATGTTGCGCACTATTGTGGAACTTATAACAGATAAAACTGATTCTGAACGTGGTTCTATATTTCTCAACGACAATCTAACCAACGAACTCTATTCTCGTTATGCCCAAGGCAATATCCAGAGAGAAATCAGGATTCTCAATGATCACGGTATTGCTGGTCATGTTTTTCAAACTGGTGAAGGGGCCATCATACTAGATGCCTATAACGATGAAAGATTTGACTCTGCTACCGACCAAGAGACAGGGTTTACGACAAAAAGCATAATCTGTGCTCCCATACGAACAGCAAAAGGCCAAATTATTGGTGTTGTACAGGCTCTAAACAAAAAAGAGGGTGATTTTACCGAGAGTGACCTCAAACTTGTTGAGACAATGACCACCCAAACAGCGGTCATTCTAGAAAGCACGCAAAACTTGGAGCGGATGGAGATTACCAGAAAGCAAGAACTGCTATTTTTGGATATGGTTTCTGACATCACCTCTGAAATTGAAATTGACTCCCTGCTACAAAAAGTTATCAGCGAATCAACAAAAATGCTCAGTGCCGATAGAGGTACTCTTTTTATAAACGATGAAAAGAGCAACGAGCTATTTTCTCGTGTTGCCATGGGTAACTCAATTGGCGAGATTCGTCTTCCAAATACCGCCGGTATTGCTGGTGCTGTTTTTACATCTGGAGAGACAATCAACATTCCCTATGCCTATGCTGATCTCCGTTTCAACCCATCATTTGATAAGCAAACTGGTTATTTCACTCGCTCTATTCTCTGTGTGCCAGTTGTAAATAAAGAGGGTAAAACTATCGGTGTTACCCAGATGCTCAATAAAAAAGGTGGTACTTTCACACCAGAAGATGAAGCAAGACTAAAAGCCTTTACCGCTCAGGTATCCATAGCCTTAGAGAATGCCAAGCTCTTTGAAGACATACAAAACATGAAAAACTACAATGAAAGTATGCTTGAAAGTATGTCAAATGGTGTTGTAACGATAAATGATGAAGGTATAATAGCTACGTGCAATGCTGCCGGTTTGCGCTTACTAAAAGTTCACCATACAGAGATTCTTAAAAAAGAGGCAAAGGAGTTTTTTGTTGGTGATAACCTCTGGATAATGGAGAAAGTGGAACAGATATCAGAAAACCCAGAGGGATTCAACATGATGGATGTTGATGTTATGGCTGGTGGTGAAAAAATGTCCACCAACATGACCATACTGCCATTGGTAAGTGGCGAAGAAAAAGCCCTTGGTACAATGATAATGATTGAGGATATTAGTGGCGAAAAACGTATGAAGTCCACGATGTCCCGCTACATGGACCCTGGCCTTGCAGATCAGCTAATGGATGGTGGAGAGGATCTATTAGGTGGTAAAAGTGTGGAAGCTACTGTTGTATTTACAGATATCCGTAGTTTTACCACTTTAACTGAAGAGCTCGGTCCTCAAGGAACAGTTCTTCTGCTGAATGAATATTTTACTATCATGGTGGAATGTATATCCAAAGAGGGTGGCATGTTGGATAAATTTATCGGTGATGCCATGATGGCTGCCTTTGGCCTGCCACTAGCCCACGATGATGATGAAGACCGCGCGGTACGTGCAGCAATCGATATGATTGTTAAGCTAAATGAGTATAATGCTGCCAGAGCTAAAGAAGGTAAAATGCCAGTATTAATGGGCATTGGTTTAAATACTGATACCGTAGTATCTGGTAACATTGGCTCACCAAAACGTATGGATTACACTATGATTGGCGACGGCGTTAATCTGGCCGCTCGTCTGGAGAGTGCCTGTAAACAGTATTCGGCCCAGATATTGGTCAGTGAAAGAACAGTTAGCAAACTCAAAGGAACCTATCGTATCAGACCAGTAGATTTAGTTGTTGTTAAGGGTAAAACCAAGCCTGTTGCAATTTTTGAGGTTCTCGACTACCACACTGAGGAGACCTTCCCCAACCTTATGGAGGCTGTCAACCATTTCAAGAGCGGCCTAGATCTCTATCGTAAAGGTAACTTTACTAAGTCAATTCAGGCATTTAATGAGGCAATTAAACTGAACCCCAATGATAAACTTGCGGATATGTATATTGGTCGCTGCAACGATCTTATTGCGGACCCTCCACCAGCAGATGAGTGGAACGGTGTTTGGGTAATGAAATCTAAATAAACTATTTTCAAGCAATTTTTATTAAAAGTGGAAAATAGTTTAGAACAGGCTGTCTCTTTTCATAAAGCAGGACAGTTAAAAAAAGCTGGGATCTGTTACAAAAAAGTATTAGATAAGCAACCAGATAATATTATAGCCCTTAGCAATTATGGGACAATATTATATGGGAATGGTAGGCTTGATGAGGCTGTTAACTGTTTTATAAAAGCCACTGAGGTCAAACCAGATTATGCAGATGCGCATTTTAACCTCGGGGCAATTTTAAAAGAACAGGAAAAGTGGGAAGGTGCAATTGCAAGTTTAAAGAGAGCAATTGCTATAAAGCCAGACGTTATACAGGCATATTTCTATATTGCTACTATTCTAACCAAACAGGAAAATTTGCCCGAAGCAATAGGGTATTATAAAAAAACCATTGCTTTAAAACCAGACCATGTAGATGCTAACAACAACCTGGGAATTTTACTCCATAAACAAGGCAACCTCCCCGACGCTATTACCAGCTTTAAAAGAGCGTTAGCAATTCAACCAAATCATTTAGCAGTCCACAACAACCTTGGCAATACATATAAAGATCAAGGCAGTTTTGACCTTGCTGTTGCTAGTTTCAACAAAGCAATAACCTTAAACCCCGCAATTTTTGAACTACATGTGAATTTAGGGAATGTTCTAACAATTCTTGGGCGAGTTGATGAAGCTGTTAAATGCTTTAAAAAAGCAATAACTATTAAACCTGATAACCCTGAACTATTTAATAACTTGGGAGCTGCATTAAAAGATCAAGGAAAGATAGAAGAGGCTATCTTAAATTTTAAAAAAGCAATCTCACTTCAAAAATATTATCCAGCTGCTCACTGTAACTTGATTTTTACAACAGACCTACTAACTGACTCTACTACCACAAAACTACAACAAATGCGCAGAGAGTGGGCAAAAAAATATGCCGATCCACTTATGGTGTTATGGACACCGTTCAATAATATTCCAGACCAAACAAGAAAACTAAAAATAGGTTATGTAGGAGCTGACTTTAGACGCCACTCAGCAGCTATGATATTTGGGCCTGTGATTTTCAATCATAATCCAGATAGATTTCAAATATACTGCTATGCTGGCAACCTTGATAGCGATGATCTAACGGCTAAGTTTAAAAGATATGCCTATAAATGGCTGCAAACATCACACCTTGATGATGCACAATTGGCGGAGCAGATTAAAAATGATGGCATTGACATCCTAATTGACCTAGCTGGACACACCCGTGGCAACCGTCTTCTAACCTTTGCAAGAAAACCTGCTCCTATACAGATAACTGCTTGGGGATATCCACTTGGCACAAGCATGAAAGCCATGGATTATATCTTTTCAGATCCGCTATCCATACCATACAATGATAGAGAGCAATATATTGAAACAATTATTGATTTAAAATGTATTTTGCATCTAGACTCTGACAATTTTGTTAAATTTCCACCTGTAAACAAACTACCTGCTACAACAACTGGGACTGTAACTTTTGGAACCTTTAACAGATTAGAAAAAAATAGTAACGAGTCCTATTCTACCTGGGGAAAAATATTACAAAATATACCCAATTCAAAACTTCTGCTTAAAGCCCCACAGCTTGACTCACTCCAACAAGTAGAAAAAATAAAAACAACGTTCAAAAAAATTGGTATAGCTGAAAGTCGAATTATTACCATGGGTAAAAGCTCACAAGAAGAGCACCTAGCAGCCCATCATCTCATAGATATCATGTTAGATCCATTCCCCCACAGTGGTGGAGTAACCACTTTAGAATCTTTAAAAATGGGTGTTCCTGTTCTTACCTGTATTGAAAAAAGCATTTTTTGTGATTCTGGAGGAATGTTGCAAATCATGGGTTTAGACAATTGGTGTGCAAAAGATGAGGTAGACTATGTAAATCTAGCTAAAAAGTTTGCTGCTGATATAGATTCTTTAGCTCTACTTAGGGCAAATTTAAGGGAACGTTTTGAAAAATCTTTGGTAGGAAATTCACCCCTGTATACAGCTCATATTGAAGAGATATATCGAAAACTATGGCAGGAGTGGTGCAATAAACAATAAGATATCTCAGCTTAATCCAACCCCCCAACATGCCAGAAAAGCAGTCGTGGAATTGGGGTGTCCCCAACATAATCAATACGTACCCGGGAAAGGGCAGCAAATGGTATTAACAATCGGGATAGATTTTCAAGTGGTATACCCAACAACATCCCGATAGTTACCCGAATTACCCCACTATGGGCAACTAACAGAATATGTTCACCTTCTGAATTATTGAGCATTTTCTGCCATGCATTGGCAATTCGGTTGTGCACGTCTATTATTGGCTCCCCTTGTGGTGGAGTATGGTCCCTTGGGTTGCGCCAAAAATTTTGCACATGTTCGCTATACAGCTCATCATTAAGAAGTTCTTGTCTGGTTTTGCCCTCCCAAAGTCCAAAATTCATCTCACGGAAATCCTGTTCTATCTCAACAGGTATAGATAAGGTATCCCCAGTTTTTACGGCAAATTGTGAACAACGTTTTAAGGGTGATGTAACAATCTTTTGCCAGGGGGCTTGATACTCGTCAATGGTTTTTTGCATCTGTTGCCAACCAAGATCAGATAGAGGATCATCCAATGTTCCTCTATATTTTGAGCCACCTTGGGGTTCTCCATGACGAAGAAAATCTATGGTTGTCGTTGCGCGTTCGTTCATTATTTTATGTATGCTGTGACAAATGAGTCTCGTTTGAACTTGTTGCTAAACTCTTTTTGAGCCTTGCGAGCCAGATTTTTATTTTTATAGTTACCAAATCGGACCAAGTAAAGAGTCTTGCCACTTTTTTTATCTACACGTTGTTGAATAAACAGCTCTCCACCCTTTTTATTAAGACCATCTCTTACCAAGACTGCCTCTTTTTCATTATGTAATGCAGCTATTTGTATGGTCCAGCGAGGTTGATTGTTTTCTATAGGAAATAGAGTATCAATTTGATTCACAATTTGTGGTGATGACTCCTCATCATGAGCCATGGGGTGTGGTACACCCTCTTCCCTGTCTAGAATAAGATCAAACCCATCACCCTGTGGTGTTAGCCTACCTAGTACTTGCAGAAGTTCAAACATAGCTAGGTTAACAGCAAACTGGCTTTTGACCTGCTCTATCTGGGCGGAAAAGAGTTCATTTTGAGCATCAAGTAGATCCAAAGATGTTCTAGAGCCAACCTGATACTCCTGGTCTACACCATCCTTTGCCTCTTGTGCAGCAGTTACTGCAGTTTTTAAAGCAAGATCAGTAGCTTTAGCACTATCAATTTTTGCTAAAACCTGTTTCAACTCTCGCTCAGCCTGTATACGTAATAGATCTAGATCGGCCTGTTTATTATCCCGGTTGGATTGTGCCTGTTTAACTTGTGCGGTGGTTAAACCACCTGAATATAGCGGTAGTGATGCGGCAACTGTGACAGTAAAAGCATCTGTAGAATTGTCGGTTAGTGATGTAGCAGGATTCCATGTTCTAGAACCACTTGCTTTTAGAGATACTGTTGGATAGTGACCAGCTTTTGTTACCTCTACCAGCTTCTTCTCCCCTTGTAATCTATATTGAGCAGATAGTATATCAGGGCGAGTTTTAACAAGTGGTATTAGCTTATCAAGATCTAAAGTTGGTAGATCAGATAGCACAATGGGAATTTGCAATCCTGTTGGAAAAGGAATTCCAGCAATTTCCTGGAATTTAGCAGCAAGAATTAAGCTATCCCCATTCTGACGTATCCAGGCAGCTTTTGCTATGGCAACCCTGGAAATAGCTTGGCTAACATCTGTTTTTGTAACCTCTCCTACAGAAAACCTTGCCTTGGTCGCCTCCAAATGGTGTTCGGTTACTTCTAGATTATTTTTTGCTAACCTTGCTACCTCTTTAGACTCAATAAGGGCAGTTGCTGCCTGTATCAGAGAAAAATAGACCTGCTGTCTCACACCTTCTAAATCAAGTTCCAATGATCTTACTTGAGGGTCAACCCGATCCATTTCTCGAATAGCAGAAAGGTTATAGAGTGTCTGGCTTGCAGAAAGAGTTAAAGAGTGTGGGTCATAGTTACTACTACCATCCCGCCAGTCACTATTTGTATATGATGACTGCCAATCCAATGAGACAGTTGGAAGAACAACTGCTTTAGCTTGGGCATATAGGGTCATGGCAGCTGCAAGTCGAGCTTCAGACTGCTTTATAAGGTTGTTGGAAGCCAAAGCTTCTTGTACTGATATGTAGAACAGTGCTAACGGTTTTTCGTTAGTTGCATGCGTCACACCTGAATACAGAACAAAAAGGCCAGCTAAACCCCATATTTTAAGCATTTTTTTAATGGACATTTTGATAAACCTGTGTAATTCAATAATTTTTATTAACCATGCAATCATATCACATCATTTCGACAAAAGAAATCTATCGTAAGATAATGAGACAAACCTTGCGAAGTAAAAATAAAAAATAGTACAACAATCTTGCTAAAGAAGGTTTATGTGAATAACAAGTCAGTTAGTTCACATTTATGATTACTTAGGAAGATATTCCACACTTATTGATAAGCGACCCTTTCAATAAGTTCCTCATATTATGCATATTATAAATTTCAGATAATTTTTTAAAAAATTAATTCACTATTTATGGTTAATGAATAACAATGTCTACAAGCCAATCTTTGCACCAACTTTTTAATAATGTAAGCAGTAAAATTATAGGGCAGGAGATACTTGTAAAGAGGTTGTTGATTGCTCTGTTAGCAGATGGACATCTTCTGGTTGAGGGAGCACCTGGCTTGGCAAAAACTAGGGCTATCAAGGTGTTAAGCAGTTGCATTGATGGTGATTTTCAACGTATTCAATTCACCCCTGACCTACTACCTGCGGACTTAACTGGTACAGATATTTTCCGCCCACAAGAGGGAACATTCAAATTTCAACCTGGCCCACTGTTTCACAATCTTATTTTGGCAGATGAAATAAATCGTGCTCCTGCCAAGGTACAATCAGCCCTTTTAGAAGCTATGGGTGAGCGGCAGATAACTGTCGGCTCCACAACATACCATCTTCCTGACATGTTTCTAGTGATGGCAACCCAAAACCCTATTGAACAGGAGGGAACACATCCCTTACCAGAGGCCCAATTAGATCGATTTTTAATGTTAATTCGTATCGACTATCCCAACTATGAAAGTGAAAGACAAATATTGCAACTAGTTAGAAAAGAGGTTCTAACAAATAGAGATGATTATACCCCTGCCGAAGAAGAGGCAATTGACAAAGAGACCATATTTGCTGCACGACAAGAAGTTTTAGACCTCCATATGAGTGAAAACCTTGAGACCTATCTAATACAGATAATAATGGCTACCAGAGAGCCAAATGTACTTGGTGGAAAATACAGTAATATAATCCAATATGGAGCAAGTCCTAGAGCAACAATAGCTCTGGATCGCTGTGCCAGAGCAAATGCTTGGCTAGAAGGGAGAGATTTTGTAACCCCGGAAGATATTCAATCTTTAGCATATGATGTACTAAGACACAGAATTTTATTAACTTTTGAAGCTGAGGCAGAAGGCATAACAACAGATCATTTGATCAGCAAACTTTTAGCAGCAGTTCCAGTACCGTGAGTATTAGCAGTCGATTTTTAAGTGGAAAAAGGTCAAGCACCACTCCCTTTAAAGATAGTGCAGTATCCGTACATGCCAAGGAATTAATTGCTCTACATCAAGAGGCTAAAGGGGTTAAGTTAAAGCCAACACGAATACGCTCTACAATGAGCGGGCAATATATTTCACCATACATAGGTAGAGGTATGACCTTTGCTGAAAGTCGCCCATATCAAAGTGGTGATGATGCAAGACATATGGATTGGCGAGTGACAGCACGTACTGGCAAAGCATATACCAAACTATTCCAAGAAGAGCGGGAACGTTCAATATTTATCTTTGTAGATTTTCGTTCTCCCATGTTTTTTGCTACCAAAGGTCGCTTTAAATCGGTACAGGCAGCAAGAACTGCTGCATGGGTTGCTTGGGCAGCAAGGAATAATAACGACCGTATTGGTGGGTTGATATTCTCAGAGCAGCAGCATTGGGAGTTGCGCCCAAAAACTGGAGACAAATCAGTATTACGGCTAATCCATACCCTAAGCAGTGCCGCGAGTTTCAGTTTTAATGGTGGAAAAGATAGAACCACTAATGGTGAAATTCCTTTAACCCAATCTCTGGTACGTCTAAGACGTGTGGTAAAACCGGGCAGCCAATTATTTCTCTTGAGCGATTTTCGCAATCTTGACCACACCGGTGAGGCCCACTTAAAACAACTCGCCAAACACAATGAGATTGTAATAGTTTTTTACTATGATCCTTTGGAGAGATCACTCCCCAAACCAGGTCTATATCCAGTAGATTTTGGTAGGGGGATACAGACTCTCAACACCAGAAACACCAAAAGTAGAGACCATTACCAGTCGCAATTTAATCATCGGCAAGAACATCTAATGGAGCTATGCCGAAAGCTGAACGGGTATTTTTTAACTATCTCTACAACAGATGATGCTATAACTACTCTTAAAACAGCTTTTCAGAGTTAGCCAGATAGTCATGAACCAAACTAATACCCCACCCCTACCACTCCATGATATTCACCTACCACAAGGGATATCTTGGTGGCCACTTGCACCTGGTTGGTGGTACTTGTTGGGGTTGATAATAACTCTATCTGGTTTAGTTTATCTGTTGAGAAGTTGGCATAGAAAAGGAGCTTTAAGGAGAGAAGCATTAAAAAATCTAGTTAAAATTGAAGAGAGTTACAAGCAGACTGGTGACCATGCAATACTAGCACAGGATATATCAGTGCTTTTACGTCGTATCGCCATTTCAAACCAAAACAAAACCCTTACAGCAGGTTTAACTGGTGAGAAATGGCTACAATTTTTGGATGCTAATAATCCCATAATTGATGCTAAAAGTAACAATAGTTTCCAAAATGGAGTGGGAAAAATTCTCATTACCGCCCCATATATGCAACATGTTGATAGGCAAGAGGTAGAAAATCTGCTGGAGCTGTGTAGATTGTGGATAAAAAAGAGCCGTTTAACACCTGTAAAATAACAGAACACTCAACCTACAAAACCAACATTGTTAATAACTTGTTTAAAATTTTAAACTAAACACAAACATGAATCCATTCATAATAATCCTAAATCAAAACCATCCAAAGCTATAAAAGAGTGATAGCACATAAAAATTTAGAATTCATCGGTGACCTTGTCAAATTTAATCAATCTTTGCTAACCTTCATAAAATAAAATGTTATCTGCCTCTTAAATATGGGACCAGTAAATATGAGAATTCTCATAGTTATGCCAAGATTTTCCAACAGTGTGTTGCAATCATATGAGATTCCACTTGGTATTCTTTATATCTCCTCAGCATTAAAGAGTGCAGGAAAAGAAGTTCACACTCTTAACCTTAACTGTTTAGAAGGTACTGTTGAAGATGAGATTGCCAAAGCAATAAAAGAGGTTGATCCAGATGTGTGCGCTAGTGGTGGCCTTTCAGATAATTTTCAGATTGTTCAGTCCGTATTTGTAAATGCCCGTAAATATAAGCCAGAAATTATTAATATTGCTGGTGGTGGTTTGGTGAGTGCAGATCCGGAGATGGCAGCAAAACTATGTGATTTTGACATAGGGGTTAGAGGAGAAGGAGAGCTGGCAATTGTTGAAGTTATTGATGCTTTAAGCAACAATTTGCCACTTCAAGATGTTACAGGTTTGGTTATAAAAAGAGATAAGGAGCCTCCTCTACTTACTCAAGCTAGAAAAGTCAACTTTGATATTAGCACCCTACCTTGGCCAGATTATGAAGGGTTCAATATGGACAAGTTATTGGAAATACAGATTCCACAAAACTTGTATATATTTCACCCATATGACAACCCAAGATCCATCCCAATGATAACAAGCCGTTCATGCCCACTACAATGTACGTTCTGCTACCACCCAACTGGGCAAGTTTATAGAGAGAGAGATTTTGATGATTTTTTTGCTGAATTAGACCATCTAATTGCAACTTATAACATCAATTTAATTTCTATTTCTGATGACCTTTTATCCCTAAAAAAAAGGCGGATGATAGAGTTTTGTGAACGCATAAAACCTTATAACCTAAAATGGGAATGCCAGATACATGAAAAATCAGTTGATATAGAGACCCTCAATTTACTTAAAGAGGCAGGATGTTTCGCAATTAGTATCGGTATTGAAAGTATGAGTGAACCGATATTAAATAGTATGAAAAAACGTACTTCACCAGAAAAACTGGCTAAAGCACTAAAGCTCATTTATTCCTCAGATTTACTCATTCAGGGCAATATTTTATTGGGTGATCCAGCAGATACATTAGAAACAATAGCTGAATCCTTCAATTTTATGGTCCAACACCCTGAATATGGAATAAACTACTCTAGACTAAGAGTTCTTCCAGGTAGTGAGATTTATAAAAATGCGGAACAAAAAGGACTATTTGGGGATCAAGGTGTAGTATTTGCCAACCCAGAAATACAGGTAAATCTAACCCATATGACCAATGAGGTGTTTAACTCATTGTGTATGCGCTTTAACTTTTATACAAAAACACTCATATATAAGGGATCTGTATTATCAATTGACTTAGAAAAAGAAGCTCATCCAATCTTTGGTAAGGGAAAAACCTGCCAATGGCTCTGTCCTAAATGCAATAAAATTAGCAAGTATGGTAGTATTTTTATAGATAAGGGTAATATTCGTCTCTCTTGTCGACACTGTTATGCTTTGGCCTATATACACATTTGGAGCTTTAACCCACCTTTAAGCAACCCTAAGGAAGATATACAGCTAGCTATTGCGCAAAAACATGAAGAGATCTATTTGCACAACAATTCAACCCAAGCAAAACAGAACGCAGCTATTGAGTATCATAAGCTACTAACAAACCACTGTTTACCGCCTAATAATACCAATAAATCTTGGGCTTGTGACAAAGCTGCTTTAAAACTAGGTCAATTTAAGCTTGAAAATGGAGAACAAGAAGAAGCAATGCAACTGATAATGTATGCATTGGAAAATAATGTCTGGAATCCTGATAGCCATGCTACTTTTGCAATAGCACTAAAAAAGGAGGGAAGTCTTGGGGCAGCTTTACTTTATTTAGATAAGGCGATAGAGCTAAGCAATGACCCACCGCAATCTTGGATCAATTCTCGCGAAGAATTGGATAGTTTGATTGATGAAAAAGGGTTAAGGAATAACAATTCAGTACTATATTTCAACTCATTTTATTGATTTTCATACTTTATTGACAGTAATAACTGGAAAACATTGTTCAATAAACCTTACATATTTATTAAGAACAAATGATCCCTATAAACATAACGAGTTACAAAGGTGAACTTGTTAATTTAATGAAACTTTGTTAGTTTCTACTAGGAATAATGACCCTCGCCATTTTGATTCAGGACCAAATAATATGAGAATCCTCATAGTAATGCCACGGTATACAAACAATATTCTTAATTCATATGAGATGCCCCTTGGTATTCTATATATCTCCTCAGCACTAAAAAAAGCAGATAAAGATGTTCACACTCTCAACCTTAACTATTTAGAGGGTACTGTTGAAGAGGAAATGGCTAAAGCCATCAAGGAAATTGATCCAGATGTCTGCGCTTGTGGTGGACTATCAGATGATTTTCATATTGTTCAAGCTGTATTTTTAAATGCTCGTAAATACAAGCCGGATATTATCAATATTGCGGGTGGCGGTATTGTGGGTTCAGACCCTGAGATGGCTGCCAAGCTATGTGAATTTGACATAGGAGTGATAGGTGAGGGAGAGGTTACAATTGTAGAAATTATCGATGCCCTCAGCAACAACACGCCCCTACATGAGGTTGAAGGTTTGGTTTTGAAACAACCTGGCAAACCTTCCCTACTCACCCCAACCAGAAAAGTAAATTTTGATATCAGTTCTCTGCCTTGGCCAGATTATGAAGGGTTTAACATAAATAGGTTACTGGAGGTTCAGGTTCCGCAAAATATGTATCTGTTCAACCCATATGACGACCCAAGATCCATCCCCATGATAACAAGTCGTTCGTGTCCTCTCCAGTGTACATTCTGCTACCATCCAACTGGTCAGGTCTATCGAGAGAGGGATTTTGATGACTTCTTTGCTGAGCTGGACCATTTGATCGCTACTTATAAAATAAATTTAATTTCGATAAGTGATGATCTGTTATCCATTAAAAAAAGAAGGCTATTGGAGTTTTGCGAACGTATTAAACCATATAATTTGAAGTGGGACTGTCAAATACACGAAAAATCAGTAGATCAAGAGACCCTCAATACACTTAAGGAGGCTGGTTGTTTTGCCATTAGTATCGGTATAGAGAGTATGAGTGAACCGATTTTAAAAAGTATGAAAAAACGCACATCACCTGAAAAACTTGCTCAAGCACTAGATCTTATCTACAACTCTGACTTATTGATACAGGGAAATTTCTTGTTGGGAGATCCAGCTGACACAGTGGAAACAACAGCAGAATCTTTTGACTATTGGGCGCAACACCCTGAATATGGAATAAATTTTTTCAGACTAAAAGTTCTTCCCGGTAGCGAGATTTATAAAAATGCAGAAAAAAAAGGGCTTTTTGGTGATAAAGGGATAGTTTTTGCCAACCCAGGAATTATGGTAAATCTAACTCAAATGCCCAATGAGGTTTTTAATTCATTATGTGATCGTTTTGAATTTTACACAAAAACCTTGATCCATCAGGGCCAAGTAGTTTCCATGGGGGCAGACAAAGATCCCCATCCAATATATGGTCATGGAAGAACCTGCCAGTGGCGTTGCCCAAAATGCGATAAGATCAACGAATACGGCAGTATTTTTATAGAGGCAGACAATGTTCGTATATCATGCAGACACTGTTGGGCCAGAGCATTTTTATATATTTGGAACTTTCAACCTCCAACTAACAACCCCGAGGCCGACACTCAGCTAATTAATGCAGAAAGGCAAGAGGAGTTAAACCTACTCCACCACTCAGCCCAAGCCAAACATAATGCCGCAGTTGAGTATCATAAACTGCTCAAAGACCACTGCGCACCACTTGAAGATAGCAACAAGCCTTGGGCTTGTATTCGAGCGGCTTTGAAACTTGGTATTTATAAGCTAGATAATAATGAACTTAATGAGGCAATGATACTATTAAAGTATGCTCTAGAAAGAAACGTATGGAACCCTGATAGCCATGCAGCTTTCGCTAGAGCGCTAACCATGGAAGGCAGTCTAGGTGCAGCATTACTTTATTATAAAAAAGCTATAGAGTTAAGCCGTGATCCTGCTCTTTCTTGGATTAAATCAAGTGAAGAGCTAGAACGCATTATAGATGAAAAAAAGTTACGGCAAAACAAAGCAGCACTCTATTTTAACTCTTTACGATAATTTTACATTTCACATAATTAAGTAGATTATCCTAATATCTTACACACCAATGATAAAATTGCACCTGGAATTGTCATATGATGGTAACTCAGCACTGAATGTTACTTGCAACTGACATAGAGTTTCTAAGTATGGTTTAACTTGTGATGGAGCACTTTCATGGTCATCAAAAAATGGTGTTAATTCGTTGGGATAATATATTGTAACTCTATGATTGCAACCTGCTAACCCTGTCGCAACTCTCAAACCTTCTATGGTTAGCCTAATGCTTTTATCAATTATTATACCTATATCTTTTTGCTTTGTTAAAACATGTTTATCCGGCTTAAATATATGGGGGACAGAGATAAAATAGTCACTTTTTTCAACCATTTTTCCTAAATCCAAAAGACCACCGGCAACAATATCAGCCATAGGATTGGGACCATTTAGCTCTCTGTGGCTATGGGCACAATAAACTGACTTGGTAAACTTAATGGTGTCAGGTATGTCTCTTACTAACATTGTACCATTATCGACGTAAAAAATTTGAAATTGCACTCTATTTGATAGCAGTTTTAGAATAGTATTCTGCCATGAGCCTGGAAGATTGTGTTGAGTTATCAAGATAGTTGCTAGATCACTCTTCATCAATCTATTCTGACTTTTGCTACTCTAAATTTCTCTAGTAGTATAGCCAACCCCTCTATCAATTCGTCCATATTATTATACTGACTTTCTCTCTGGGGAAGTTGAGGCTCCCCTGAACCATCTCTGGTTGGTTTTTTATTTTTCTTTATCAGTTGATAGTGTTCATACTCATCATCATATTTTCTTTTTTTATCAACATCACTCCCCCATAAATGTGCCTGTTTAAGCCAAGCGTTATAATGGCTCTCCCAGACTTTCTCTACAGCTGTCAACTCCCAAAATGCAGACAAATAATTTGATGTTTTTTCATGTAATGTAGTTACGTGTACACGGTAAGGATCTAACCTTACATTCATGGCCTGCGCCTCCTTTAGTCGCCCCAAGCGACACAACAGATCATAAACATAATCAGTTACCTCATAATCTTTTGGTGTTATTAGCCAACGGGGTAGAGATGGTGACGATTGCTCATTCTCAAGTAATTCAATAGTTTTTTGTACTGTTATTTTACCAAAAAAAGCAGCAAGAGTGCTCTGATTACGTTGATCTAATACTTTTGTGACAGCAAATTGTATAACTGGTAAATAATCAGCATTACCTGAAGATGCTAATAAAGACCATGATTTTAATAATTTATCCCAAACTTGCTCATAGTCATTTTTTTTACAATCCAACAAAACACTGTTATATAGACAAACTGCCGCCTCAATCCTGTGACTTAAAGTAAATTTTTCTGCAATTACAACTGCCATAAAAAAATATACTTCTGCCTGTTCAAGCTGCTCTCTTCTTGCAGCTATCCAACCAAGTTGGTTAAAAAATACACCAATAAAACGATGTTCTGGCCCATAGTTATGAGATAAAATTTCCATACAGCGGTTAAACACAGGCTCACTTTTATTATATTCTCCAATATCTGAGTAGAAGTTACCCAAAGCAAACAACGCAGATATTACACCAACATGCATTTCACCTTTTGAATCCTCACGTATCTTGACAACCTGTAGAAACAGCGCTTCGGCTCTTTCAAATTCTTGTAAATTAAATGCTGCAACTGCTAGCAACTCCAAAGTAGTTATTACCTCTGGTGACTCTTTAACCATCATCTTGCCTTCAATCTCTATTGCCCGATTTAAAATTTTTTCTGACTCTTTATATAATTTCAGACGGTTAAAGGCTCGAGCCATATTGTTTAATACATAGACAAGAAGTGGCGAATCATTACCCACACTTTTTTCTAGAATTTTCAAAGACTCCTTGATCATCTTCTCCGCGCGTACCTCTTCACCAATTTCAAGAAGTAATAACGCATAGTTATTCATGGTGTATGCAGTGCTACTACCACGAAAAATACTCAATTTTTTATAGGTTTCAAGAGATAGCTCATAGTACTCTTTAGATTCACCATAGTTGCGGTTTCTATAGTTGCAGTAGCCAATTTCATTATAAACATTTGCGAGAAAATCAAGACGGGGGTCGCTACTATCAGCCTCAAATTTGGCCGAGTCAGCCCACTTAGATAGTGCTTTAACAAAATTACCGCTATTCTGTAACTCTACAGCCTCTTTCCACAAAACCTCAGCTTTACGGCGTTTCCAATCTTGAGCATCAGATACTTTTTCTTTAAGTATAAAGCGTTTCTTAACATAGTTAATTAACATCCCAACTATTCGTTTGAATGCTTTATAAGCAGTACTACTTTGATTTATATCGGATGCCATTTATTGCAATTAATCCATTACTGTTTAGTTAACCATTGATATTATTAACCAAACAATATCCAAATATCCATTGATATTTTATAAATATGCTAGATTCAATATAATGTTTCAGAATTTGTTGGATGCAAAATAACCATAAATAAATAGCTAATTACATAGCGATATAGTTTGGCCCGCTACCACCTTCTGGTGGTTTCCAGGTGAAATCTTCATCAAAATCTTTAATATCACATGTTTTACAATGGATGCAGTTTGTCGGGGTAAAAGTTGGAGTAAATACTCCAGCAGGGCAGTAAATACGTAATTTGTTATCTTTTGCTGTTGAAAATTCAGTTTGCAGATGGCTAGGTTGATTTTCTTCCGATACTACACCTGCTAGATTGAGCGATGTTGGTTTATCAAAAACCAAAACTCCATCCACTTGGGGATAACCAGATAATGGCTCTAATATTGAAAAATTTCGGTTGATACGACAATTTAGCTTATCAACTGATAAAGTCCATGGAGAACCACCCTTTAGTAGCAGTTGATCCAAAGCACCATTTAACAGGCCAGGTATAAGCCCCCATTTAAAACCTGGACGTAAATTACGAGATTTATTTAGATCTTTGCCAACCCAACTATTTAATAAATTTGTTTCATAATCGGTAATGGCTAATGCACCGTTTGTTTTTTTGTTAATACCATGGTCAGAGTTATCATCAAAAAGAGCAAAAAAAGCTGCTTCAGCTCCAAGCTTTCCAGAGTAGATAGCTGTATGAATACCTTTCATTCTACCTACATCAAGCAAACCAGCACCATCTCCCAAAAGCATACCGCCTGGAAAGGAGAGCTTTGGCAAAGCTTGCAGCCCCCCCTCTACCACACTTCTTGCTCCAAAACCTATAGCTCTACCACCCCTTAAAAGCTCTTTGTTATTAGGATGGGACTTGAATTTTTGCAACTCAAAAAAAGGGTCTAACAGCTGGTTTTTATAATCTAGACCAACAAAAAAACCAACTGCAACTCGGTTGTTTGTTTGATGGTAGACAAATCCCCCACCATAACAGTCCATTGAAAGAGGCCAACCAATTGCGTGGGCTACAGTTCCACTACAATATTGTGGTGAGTCCACCTCCCAAAGCTCTTTTATCCCTATGCTATAACTGGGTTTTTGACTTTCTTTATCAAGTTTGAAGCGATTGATAACTTCTTTACTCAAATGGCCCCGACATCCTTCGGCAAGCAGTGTATGTTGGGCTGTAATATGTAAACCAGGTTGAAAATTGGCTCTTTTGCTCCCATCTTTACCAACCCCTAAATCACCAGTAACAACACCAACAACTTTACCTTGATTGTTGGTTAATAGCTTGCTGGCAGCAAAGCCTGGGTATAATTCAACCCCTAAACCTTCTGCTTGGGTTGCCAACCATTTTGTAAACTCTCCTAAACTTATAATAAAACAGCCACTATTATTAAAACCAGAACTTGGCACTGTGTATGATTTATCATGGGTTAAAAACTGTAGCTTATCCTCTAAAACCTGTTGAGTGACTGGAGCACCATCATTTTTCCAGTTTGGTAGTAGCTCGGTTAAAGATAACGGATCAATTATTGCCCCAGAAATAATATGCGCTCCTATCGTTGCACCTTTTTCTAAAAGACAGACCTTCAGATCACAATTAGCCGCAATTGCTAACTGTCGCAACCGTATGCTAGCAGACAATCCAGCTGGTCCACCACCAACAACTACTACATCATAATTTAACGTGTCATGAGACATTTTTTATGTGCTACCTGAGTTTGCACTTTGGAAATAGAGTTTTTGGTAGTTATTTGCCATCTTTTGGGAGGAAAAATCCCTCTGTATAAACTTACCAAGCTCTTTTCCAGAGTGTTGGAGCTTTTCTGGTCTGGCCATTACTTGAAGTATAATGTCGCTTAAAGAGATATGATCATCTTTAGTAAAAAGATAACAACCTTCAACCCCATTGAACTGATTAATAAACGGTGGAATCGCTGAAGCAATTACAGGCTTATTCAAAGCCCCGCCCTCTAACAGTACATATGGCAACCCCTCAGACCGGGAAGGAATAATTAGAGCATGTGCATCTTTGATGATTGGCAAAAGTACCTCTTGTGGCTGTATACCTAAGAAATGGATATTACTACTAGCCTTACCATTTTTAGCCAAAGACAAGACCTCTCTGGCAAACTCACCTGCCTCCTTATCTCCTGCTTTTTGGCCAATAATAATCAAGTGTAAATCAGCTCTCGTATCTACTAACTCATGCCATGCAGATACCGCAATATCATGACCCTTTACAGCAAAAATATGACCAACTAAAACAAAATAATTTGCAGGAAGTGAAGGCAATGAGCTAGCTAATGGTTTACGGCTAACATCTTGAACTGTTTCAATATCAATACCGTTGTATATACTGCTCGCCTTAATATCTGGTATCTCATGGTTTAATGCTTGCAATACTTGCTCTGAAACACAAGCAACACCATCAACTTTATGTAACAGCCAATTGTTTAACCTTTTTGTTTTGTCTGATCGTTGTGAAAATTTTAATATTTCAGAACCGTGTAGGGTGATCACACAAGGAATACCAACATAACGAGATAGCAACCAAAAGACCAGTTGATGATCGTGGAGACTGTGAAGATGGATAACCTCTATCTTTTCATTACGAATCATACGTACTAGCTGCCACCATGTTTGTGGAAATTCCCATAGCCAACCAAAAAAACCACGGATATACCTTGAACTATCCCAGGGCATACGAATACGTTTAAAATAGCAGCTGTTTTTACCATGTTTAGAACTCCCCCACTCTGCCTCATTCCATCTTCCTACACGAAACAAAACTGCTCCTGGGCCATTTGCCATAGAGGATGCCAAGGTTTCAACCATTGCGTTGATGCCACCTGTAGGATTTTCATACATCAGGTGATAGACAATTAACGGCTTCATCTTTAATTTATTCCAGGAATAAAACGGTATACAGTTGATTTTTGTTTATAATCAATACGGGCTGTATGGTTAAACTAATAAACAAAAATTAAAAATTCTTTTACTGTCTATCAGTTAATTATAACAAAATAATTAACTATCAAAAGTCAGAAAAATCAAAAAAACTTATAATTTCCGCAACCTTAACTAAAAATCCGAGATAACCGTCAATTCTTTCTAAAGGGGAACTAAATCATCAGCATAGAGTCTTAAAGTACAACGAGCCGGGTTTTTTCCCTCTCCTCCACTCGGTCTCGTACGGTTGGGCTTCTATCCCTTCCCCCCCCATCAGAAGCCCAACCGAACAACGTGCTATTATACTTCATCGGCAGTTCTATGTTGGGCGAATGGTGTGCAACTATAGTGTCAATTCAGCTTTTTCAAGAGCTAGCAAACGATCTCGATAAGTTGCTGCAAGCTCAAACTCCATCCTCTTGGCAGCCTCACGCATTTTTTTCTCTAACTGTTTAATCTCTTTTGCCAGATCTTTTTTACCTTTATTTGCAACTCCATACACCACATCTTCAGATGCCACTCGTAGGGGTTCAGAGTCATCATCTACATTATAGCTCACCACTTTATTATCTTCATCCATACCTGGGAAGTTAGGTAGAGGTGTAGAAACTGATTTTGGTGTAACACCATACTCCCTATTATAGGTTAACTGTATTTTTCGGCGACGTTCTGTCTCATCTATGGCACGCTTCATGGAGTTGGTCATTCTATCAGCATAGAGAATAACAAAACCATCTACATTTCTAGCAGCTCTACCAATGGTCTGAATCAGAGAGGTTTCCGAACGTAAAAACCCCTCTTTATCTGCATCAAGAATAGCAACCAACCCAACCTCTGGGATATCCAATCCTTCTCTTAAGAGATTGATCCCAACCAGAACATTAAACACACCAACTCTTAAATCTTTAATAATCTCCAATCGATCCAAGGTATCTACATCAGAGTGAAGATAGCGAACTTTCACCCCAAGATTTTCCATGTAGTCGGTGAGATCTTCTGCCATACGTTTAGTGAGTGTTGTCACTAACACCCGATAACCTTTTGCAGTAACACAGTTAACCTCTTCTAAAAGATCATCAACCTGATTCTCAACAGGCTTCACAACAACATCAGGCTCTAAAAGCCCAGTTGGTCTTACAATTTGCTCAACTATCACCCCATCACTACGCTCAATCTCCTTAGCTGAAGGGGTAGCAGATACATAAATTGTGTCAGGACGAATTTCATCAAACTCTTCCATTGTCAAAGGGCGGTTATCCAAAGCTGATGGCAGACGAAATCCATGCTCTACAAGAGTGGTTTTACGTGATCTATCCCCTTTGTACATGCCACCAATTTGTGAGGTTGTTACATGGCTTTCATCAATAAACAGTAGAGCATTTTTTGGTAGATATTCCATTAACGTTGGCGGCGGCTCCCCAGCTTTGCGATCTGTCAGATAGCGGGAATAGTTTTCAATACCTGTGCAGTATCCAACCTCCTGAATCATCTCTAGGTCGAAAAGTGTCCGCCCTTCAATACGTTGTGCCTCAACATGTTGTGACCCATCACGAAAATAATCTACCCTTTGGTTCATTTCACTTTTTATCTGGTCCATAGCTCGCAACAAAACGGCCCTTTTGGTGGCATAGTGGCTAGCGGGAAAAAAATTCATCCGTTCCAGCTTTGCCCCACTTTGACCTGTCAATGGATCCATAAAACCCATACGATCAATGATGTCGCCAAACATCTCAATGCGAACCCCCTGTTCCTCTTCGTGGGGAGGAAATACCTCTATAGTATCCCCCCTAACCCTGAAAGTTCCTCGCTGGAAATCTACATCGTTACGTTTAAACTGAATCTCCACTAATTTTTTTAGCAGATCCCTTTGATCTATCTCCTGCCCAACATATAGTTCCAATGACATGCTTTGATATGAGTCTGGAGAACCAATACCATAAATACATGAGACTGAACTTACGATTATCACATCTTTGCGACTTAAAAGAGAGCGGGTTGCAGAGTGCCGCATACGATCTATCTGTTCATTTACTGAAGAATCTTTTTCAATAAATGTATCGGTTCTTGGAACATAGGCTTCTGGCTGGTAGTAATCATAATAGGAGACGAAATACTCCACAGCATTATGAGGAAAAAAACCTTGCATCTCGCTGTATAGCTGTCCTGCTAATGTCTTGTTATGGGCTAGAATCAGAGCCGATCTGCCAGTATCACGAATGATATTTGCCATGGTAAATGTTTTACCAGAACCGGTTACTCCCAACAAAACTTGATCGTGTTTTCCTTGGTCCAGGCCAGTTATCAGGCTTTTAATCGCTTTTGGTTGGTCCCCTTGGGGTTTATAATTGGATACAAGATTAAAAGGGGATTTAATTTCACTCATTTGTCTTTATAGATATTCTGGATAATTTTTGGCAACTTGTCATTGCAGATCTTTTTTTCTTGTTTTGAGTAGTTTTTTCAACTTTTTACGGTATATTTTTTCACCACCAGACCAATACATCTCACGAAGATTGATAAACTTAACCCAACCATCTTTTTTCAATACTGTAGCACCCAACTTAGAAAGACGAGCTTTGTTATCGTTGTTAATAAATCGTATGCCAGGAACCTCCAACTTAAACTCAAAATCTTGTTGCACCATCATGTTGGGCCTATGCCCGTGGATAACAGTATCTATACCTAGTTTTTTTAGTAAATTACTTATTTTTATCCCTTTGGTCTGACCTTTTGAAGATTTTGAACGATAATAGGCTTGAGCTTGGCGAATATCACCCAAAAGTGCCATTCCCTCCTTCTCACGAAATAGTGCGTATTCACCTTCATAAAAAGCCTTGCGAAACCTGTCATTAAAATCATTCATACAGCCGGACTCATCTTTAACATGGGCCAGCAGACGCAACAGCTCAAATGTAGGATAACCATGGATAAAAAGGTTGTTACCACAGACATACATAATATCTTGGTTACGAATAAAATCTACCTCGTTATTACTCAACCCCAGGGTGTAGTGGTTCTCAACTTTCTGGAGAATTTCCACCTCATGGTTGCCATTCAAGATATACATTTTTGCGCTGTCAGGGAGGGTGTTTTTTAAATTTGACAGTAGGGAAATCACCTCCTGCTTAGGGTGGGTTTTATTTAACCAGTCACCAGTATGAACAAGATGAAAATCTTTCAAACCATCTTTCCATACCCCACTCTTATCGACCATACCAAGCATCCAAAGGGAGTATTTTATGGATTTAATATCATTATCTGTGTCAGACAGAACAACAGTAAAACAGGGACTCATCGTAACCTTGTTAATTGTGTAGTTATTTAAAAACAGTAATCTACAAAAGCTAAATTAACGCATTTTACACCCTTCTACATACTCAGGCACAGGGTTTGCAAAACAAACCCAGAAGCAACTGCATAATTCTAGCAAAATCATAAAGAAAAAGCCAAACATTTGCCATAAATAGTGCCAACATTGTGCATTATTGATTAATACTTTGACGTTTTATAAGAAGAATCTATCAAGGATGGAGTAACAATATGTCCACACAACAACTATCTCTAAAAAATATAAAACAATCAAAGCCAAAAAACATGTCTCCTACATTTTGGAGCAAAGTTCACAGAGGTATAAAAGCGACTATCGATCAATATCAAACCCGTGTCGACCATCCGGTGTTTTTAGAGATAAGAGAGAGCAACTCGCAAAAGACAATACAAACTCATGCAGATTTATCAACAGATGTAAAAAAACCATCTCCTCAACCAAAGCCAGATTGGACCTTGGTTATTTCTGATACAGATAATGATATTCAAACTACAATTTATTCGCTCTGGTTAACAGGTTTATGTGATCAATATGGTAATTGGAAACCTGGATTACCAAATATCCAGGTTGTACATACAGGTGATTGGCTAAATAAATGGCGACCAAGCCGCCAAGCGGTAGCTTTTTATAAAAATTTACAACAATCAGCTCCAACACAATGCCCAGTAACATTGCTTAATGGCAACCATGAGCTAGAAATTTTACATATGTATGATAACAAGTTCTCATCCCCACTAAAGGATGATGATATAGATTTCATTCGCAATCAGGGGATCATCCACATTACTGCAAACACACTGTTTTTACATGGTTATCCAACCTTAAACCTAGCAAATATTTTGATGCAAATGAAACGTGAAGAGTTGGCTTTGGTTGATTTTCCCACCCGTTTACATAAAGTTTTTTATGAAAACAAACGCCCCCTGTATTCAGAACCCCAAGGTATGGAGATAATTGGTGATCTACGTAGACCTAAATATTATTATGAAAAACAGGTCGAAAATCATAAAAACAGTCAAGGACAAGAGATCGCAGGGATTTTACAAAGTCTAGACATAAATTCGGTAGTACATGGTCACAAACCTAACAATAGTGTACAGATAGATCAAGAGTTGGCAAAACAATTACCTGGTATCCGCCTAATTAACAATGATAACCGCATCAAACAGACTGGCCTGGGTGGCATGCTTATCAGTAGTGACTCTGAAGTGATATTATTAAACCCTGAAACCATGAAAGATGCTGGAGGAGAAAAAGGGTTCCGTAAACAGCTAAAAAAACGGCTGAAAACCAGACGCAAAGATCTAGGTCTACCCAGCAAAAAACTTATCAAACAAAAACCAAAACTTATGCTGGTAGCTTAAACTAGATTCGGCAGTTGGACGTATTGCTAACATTGAATCCCATAAGAAGCTTTTTTTAGAGTTTTTTTAACTAAGCAGAACAGTTATGGTTTGTTATTATCTCCTATTTGTACAGTTATAGCTGCATAATCAATTTTACCAACCCCATTCATTGGTATTTCATCAAGATAGATTATTTGGCTTGGGATATATAACTTACTAAGACCTATACTGTTTATGTGGGAGAGCAGATCATTTTTCGCTGCACCTTGTTTTGTCGTTGCCAAATAGAGGCTTTCACCTTTTTTTGCATCTGGTTGTGCCACAACGGCATGTTGATGATCAGGCCATACAGTTGCAGCTATGGATTCCAACCCTGCCAAAGAGACCATCTCCCCCCCTATTTTAGCAAACCTTTTTACTCGCCCAACTATTTTTACAAACCCCAACTCATCAACCACTACCACATCACCACTATTATACCATTCTGGCCCTAGCTCATTCTTAGGCATAACAGGTATGCAGCCACCCCCGATTTGTAAATAGCCCTGCATGATGTTGGAACCTTTTACCAACAATAACCCACCCTCTTTTATTCCCATTACTGGCATTAATTTATATTCAATACCAGGCAAAAAACGTCCGACTGTTGTTGCTTGATTGAAGACCTCACAATTAACCGCCAACACTGGGCTAGCTTCTGTAGCACCATAACCTTCAAAAATTTTGATACCAAACTTATCAAACCAATATACTCTTGTCTCTTCTCGCAGAACCTCAGCTCCTGCGACTACCACTCTTAGGGTTTGAAAGTCATGGGGTTCAGCATTTCGACCATAACCAGATAAAAAAGTATTGGTCCCAGCTAAAATTGTTACTTTTAGCTGGTTTGCTAGCTCTGGGATTTTTTTATAATCAAGAGGTGATGGATGATAGTGACAACGTACCCCTGCTAACAGAGGAGCAAGTGTTCCTACTGTAAGACCAAAAGCGTGGAATATTGGCAGTACGTTTAAAAATTTATCATCACTATTAAGTGCTATTCTGGCTCTTATCTGTTGTAGGTTGCTAAGAATATTGTCATGGGATAATGCCACACCTTTGGGGTCTCCCTCAGACCCTGAAGTAAACAAAACAACGGCAGTATCATCTGCTTTTGCAGAATTGTGGTTCACCCTTCTTTCTGGCCAAAAAGAGCCTAGTAGACCCAACAATTTGTCTTTTAAAGATATTTGTGGACGAAGTTCTTCTAAATAAACAACGTTCACACCACGGCTTAACTGCTCAACCATTGTGGTTAATCCAGCCTTTTCCACAAATGTACGTGATGTTAAAACTGTTTCAATCTCTCCTGTTTTACAGGCAGAAAGTAGTAACTTAGCTCCACTGGTAAAATTTAACAAAGCTGGAATACGCCCAAAAGCGTGGAGGCAAAAAAATGTTAGCAAGCCTCCTGCTGATGTTGGCATCAAAACACCCACCAACCTACCCGGTTTAGTTATTTTTGCAACCAAACGTCCAAGAATAAGGCTACGCATATAGATCTGCCTATATGTTAGCTCTACTCCTGTAGAGTCACTTACAACCCTATGGGTATGACCGTATATTCTTCCAACTCGACATAATGCTCCCCATAAACTGCCCTGCCCTTGAAAATGGGCCACCAATGCAGTGCCTAACAGGTCATAAAAGAGTTCACCAGGTGGCTGAACGGGAAGAATGGTAACGCTTATTTTAGGAAAAAAATATCTAGGCAGAGATTTTTCCCGATTAGAGCTGTTGTGATATTGCGAACCGCTCAAATAACACGGAATTATCCCTGCCGAAATCTGTTGCAATGTTTTTATGGGAGTTTCAGCAATTTTAGCAAAAGATCCATTATTAGAAGGAATCAATTCTGGAAAAAAAGCTGCTAAACCTCCACTATTTAGATGATCTTTGACGGGTATCCAATCTTGATCAATCATATCCTCATAAGAGATAAATTCAACCCAAGAGAAAAGCCATCTAAAAAAAGCAGAAGGAAAAACACTATTTGCAACAATAAAACGACTATTTGCTGGCAAAAGGCTGGCTAAAATTGGCAAATCGATTTTTGCTTGATGGTTGCAAATCACCAAACAGCCCTGCCTGTTATTGGTCAAATTGTTCGCATCTCGACAATGTAGCCGAAATATCAACCTCATAAATAGACCGATTAATTTCTGCTTCAAACTCATTTATCACCCCAACAAACCAAGTATTAACAATCTTGCTTAGATAACTCGCCCAAGTTCAAGGCAATTCACTGTAATTTATCCAACCCAAGAACTAGGTACAAAACACAAAATAGCTTATATGGCCCCAAATTTGCTTTAATTTTACTTAATTTACAACATCTAAACCAATATATCACACATACTGGTTAGTCATCATGGGGGAAACATTATGAACTCAGTTGGAGTTGCTTGGTCAAACAGCAAGTATACACCGGAACAGATGCTCTGGTCAGCAGTGCTTGAAACAGCGTTGAATGATGCCCTAACTCACAAAGACCCAGCAGAAAGAGATCGAGCTATTCGCTGGTTCAGGGATGGAGGACAACACTTTCAAATGGTTTGTGACATGGCTAACTATGAACCTAGCTTTGTCCAAACAAAAGTGCTGTCACTGGTTGAGGCTGAGAAACTAAAATCAGTACACTAAGTTTGTCATTCCTGATACTTCAAATTTTGCAGACTATAATCTGTCCACTAGGAATTAAGTCTGGTAGCTTGGTCTAACATTTATCCCCTGCTACCAGACATAACAAAACAAATCCAGCATGCAATATTGCTAGTTGGTATTAACCAACCTCTCTGATTTCGCCTCATCTCTCTGAACCTTTTTATTTACCCTATCAAGAAGTGATGACCACTGGACACCATTTTCTAGTTGAAATAGTGAGTCAAAGTTATCTCCACTCCATTTCACAAAATTAGCAGGGTCCAATACTTTATTTAGGAATCTTACTTCATAGTGAAGGTGGGGGCCGTTTGTTACACCACTGTTTCCAGACAAAGCGATAACATCACCTTTTTTTATAAAATCACCTTGCTTTACGACAAATTTTTGCAAGTGTCCATAAATTGTTTTAAAACCATGATTATGATCAACGACAACAGAGAGACCAAGTGCTCTTGAACTATCAGTTACTCCTGTAAATTCGACAATACCATCAGCCGCACTTATAACTGGAGTGCCTATTTTTGCCCGCAAATCTAAACCGTTATGTTTCTGTTTTAAACCGTGTATAGGATGGACACGCATACCAAATGGGCTAGTCTCACCTTTAAATGATACAGGAGAACCATTAGGTATCTCTTTGAGCAACTGCTCTCTCATATAGTCACTTTCACTCTCTAAAGAGACCATATAATTTACAAGCAGGGTATCGATAATATTTTTAATATCAGGATCTGATGGTATATGCGTTGGAATCTTGACATTAAACAAGCTAAATATATCTGTTATAGCGTCAAGAGTCGGAGACAAATCTGAATGGTCTACGGAAGGGGATAAATTATTATTAACTGTTTGCTGTTCTGACAAAAACCTGACGTCATGTTTTGGTTCACTAACTTGCAGCTGATCAGTAGCAAGTTTCTCCGTAACAACAACCTCTGGTTTTGGGTTAAATTTATCTGTGATTACAAACAGTAAGACTAATATGCAAAGAGAAACAACAAACAACAATGTAGCACTACCAAGCTGTTCGACCACTCTATTTTTTACTTCACTTTTTACTTTCACGATCTGCATATAACTTTCACTGCGATCATTATTATTATTCATTAATCCGTCTCTAATTAAAATTTACTAAAAACCTGTATACTAATATTCGGTATAATGAGAAAACTGCTGAATAGTTTTTATACTCTTGATCAATTATAACATGGTAAAAACAGGAGAAATTCTTATCATTAGCACGTGCCTAACTATTTTTTGAATCTGTCATTAAAGGTGCTGCTTTACCAGAACCATGACACCATTCACAAGGTAAAAGTTCACTATCCAAATCAAGAGATAATCTAGTTCCGGTTCCATTACACTCTTCACACTCTTCAGACTGTAAACCTAGAATATCTTTAGTAGAAATACCTTGTTCCATTTACCAACCTCCACTCTTGTAAACAACCGTTGTTAGCCACAAAAAAGTGATTTTTAAATAGAGAACATCGGTTCGATTTATTTTTGGCCTCAACATTGCAAACATCACACATTGTCAGCATGAGCAACACGTAGCATAGCTTAAAGAGAGCAGGAAATCTTTAACAAACAAATAATTTTTTTTAAAGCCGTGCTAATAACGTAATTCAGCAGAAATCAAACTCGTTAACATGTAATAACGAGTAGGTTAAGTTAAATAACCAATTGAATAAAATAAGAGTGCTCGCAAGGCTCTACCTAGGGTGTGATAAGAGTATACTTATATTCTATTGCATTGTTTATTAATAAGAGTAAGAATGGAGTTTTAAATGGGTGCTTTTCCTTCCCCCCCTTCAGAGATTAATGACTTACCACCTCAAGTTCAGGCGTATGCTCAGGCTGCGGCATTGGCAGACAATACAAGAGCTGCTTATTTGGGTGACCTCCAGCGTTTTATTGATTGGGGAGGAGCTGTTCCTGCTTCATCAAAAACAGTCGCTTCATATTTGGTTTCTCATGCCAATTCACATAAGTATGCTACCTTGGCTCGTTGGAAGGTATCAATAGGAAAATCCCATACATCACAGGGGTTTCCTGATCCAACCAAAACTGAATTGGTGCACGCTGTATTAAAAGGCATCAAACAAAAGCATGGTCAAGATCAACGACAGGTTGCTCCACTTACCAAAGAGAAAATCATCGCCATGGTCTCCAATATGGGTGACAGACTAAAAGACAAAAGAGATAAAGCACTAATTCTTGTCGGCTTTGCAGGTGGCCTAAGACGTTCAGATCTTATCTCATTGGAGCGTGAAGATCTTATTGAAAAAGATACAGGTTGGGAAGTCATGCTCCCTAAAAGCCAGGTAGCTATTCCAGCAGCCAGCGGCCCTGTGTGTGCAGCAAAAGCTCTTAAAGAGTGGTTGGAAATCTCTGAGATTACTGAAGGGGCTGTTTTTCAAGGCATAAACCGCCATGGCAAACGTTCTGGCAAACCACTAACAGGTCATGGCGTTGCACTAATTGTTAAAGAACGTGTACAATCCATAGGTCTGGACCCTGCCCACTATAGCGGCTTTAGTTTACGCGCTGGTCTAATTTCCAGTGCCGCTGATCAAGGTATATCCTTAGGTCATGCCACATCACTGAATGGTAATGGTGTTCTGTAAAAAGTATTAAAAATACAACGGCATCATGATAGCCATTTTTATCATGATGCCGTTTGTAAATTGCATCTTATTTTTAAAAAACCTGCTCTCTCCCCAAGACATTTAAAGATAACTCGGTTAATTTGTATCTTTCTTGATCGGTTATAACAAATCTTCCTTCAAGCAGGTATCCATGTCGCTGTCTGGCTTTCAACGATGGTTTTGTTCTCTAGCCGTCTATCGTGAACCTCGTGTCATAGCTATTTTGTTTCTGGGTTTTTCCAGTGGAGTTCCTCTGGCTCTTACCTTTGGTACTCTTACACTTTGGTTGGCAGAATCCGGCATAGATAAGACATCCATCGGGCTTTTTGCTCTTGCTGGTACTCCCTATACTTTCAAGTTTCTCTGGGCTCCACTTCTTGATCGTACATCAATTCCCTGGCTTACCACTATTTTTGGTCGTAGACGTAGTTGGATGCTTTTCACCCAATTTGCCTTGGTACTATCAATATTGGCACTTGGTGTTTCAAACCCTTCTGTTAATCCTTTACAAATGGGCCTTTTTGCACTGTTAACAGCATTTTGGTCAGCAAGCCAAGATATTGTGATAGATGCCTACAGAGTAGAGATTTTAGCAGAGAGGCAATATGGCGCAGGTGCAGCCATGGTGGTATTGGGTTATCGTTTGGGAATGTTAGTCTCAGGAGCCGGGGCATTATATTTGGCAACATATCTAGGATGGTTTTATACCTATGCTATAATGGCAGCAACAATGTCAGTTGGTATTATTACAGTATTATTAAATCCTGAACCACCACAACAAGAAAGCTTGGAATCCCAAGAACAAGAGACAAAAATTGCAGAATACCTAAAAGCTCGACCCTGGCTGCAAGGTTGGAAAAAAGATGTAGTTGCATGGTTTTCTGGTGCTGTTATAGCTCCTTTTGCTGAATTTATGACTCGCAAAGGTTGGCTATTAACCCTATTGTTTATATTGCTTTATAAGTTTGGCGATGCCTTGGCTGGTGTAATGAGCAACCCTTTTTATGTAGAATTGGGTTTTTCAAAAATTGAAATTGCAAATATTAGCAAGCTATTTGGTTTGGCGGCATTGATTATTGGAAGTTTTATAGGAGGAGCACTGGTCAATAGAATTGGTATTATGAAAGCACTTTTATGGTGTGGGCTATTGCAGATGCTCTCCAACCTTATGTTTGTATGGCTAGCACACACCGGATATAACATGACAATGTTAACCTTGACCATAGCTATTGAAAATTTAAGCAGTGGAATGGGTATGGCCGCATTTGTCTCCTATCTCTCCATGTTATGTAATGTGGCATATACCGCTACCCAATATGCACTACTTTCTTCTTTAATGGCGTTTGGACGCACACTGCTATCTTCTACTGGTGGCTGGTTTGCTGACCATATGAGTTGGGGTCCTTTTTTTCTTCTTACTACAGCAGCTGCCCTGCCGGGGCTTGTTCTATTGCTCTGGATGATCCGTAAGTTTCCTCTCACAAAAAGAGTAAAAAGTTAGCTTGACAACAATAGACAAAACAATCCCTATGCTATATCTGAGGTGCAGTGTACAATTGTTATTCTTCGGTTTTTATAAATTATGAGGATATTTAAACTTGGCAACCACAAAAAGAAAAAAAGCTTTAATAACTGGTGTAACTGGTCAGGATGGAGCGTATTTAGCTGAGTTTTTACTACAGAAAGGTTATGAAGTTCATGGTATCAAACGCCGTGCTTCACTTTTTAACACCGATAGAATAGACCATCTTTATCAAGATCCTCATGTAGAAAATAAACTTTTTTTTCTCCACTACGGTGATTTAACAGACAGCACAAACTTGATACGTATTATTCAAGATGTCCAGCCAGACGAAATCTATAATCTTGCTGCCCAAAGCCATGTAGCTGTCTCTTTTGAATCTCCTGAATACACTGCCGATTCCGATGCTTTAGGAACCTTACGACTTTTAGAGGCGATTCGTATTTTAAAGTTAGAAAAAAAAGTACGCTTTTACCAAGCATCAACATCTGAACTATTCGGAAATGTTCAGGAGACACCGCAAAACGAAAACACTCCATTCTACCCACGTTCTCCCTATGCCGTTGCCAAATTGTATAGTTATTGGATTACCATCAACTACCGTGAAGCTTACGGTATGTACTGTTGTAACGGTATTCTGTTTAACCATGAATCTCCAATAAGAGGCGAGACATTTGTAACCAGAAAAATCACCAAAGGGTTAGCTAGAATTAAACTAGGTCTGCAAGATTGCCTATACCTTGGCAACATGAACTCAAAACGTGACTGGGGCCATGCAAAAGATTACGTTGAAATGCAGTGGTTGATGTTGCAACAAGATAAACCAGAAGATTTTGTAATTGCTACCGGAAAACAGTATTCAGTGCGAGATTTTGTCAATGCTGCAGCCAAAGAGCTAGATATGAAGATTAGCTGGCAAGGAGAAGGTCTTGACGAAATAGGCTATCTTGAAGGTAAAGATGAAGCGATTATCAGGGTGGATAAACGTTATTTTCGCCCAACAGAGGTGGATACCCTGTTGGGAGATCCCTCTAAAGCACAGAAAAAGTTAGGCTGGACCCCCAAAACCAATTTCGCCCAACTAGTTGCTGAGATGGCAAGAGAAGACCTTGTTTTAGCTAAAAGAGATGAGTTGGTTCGTGGTGAAGGATATAAAGTATTCAGCTTTCATGAATAAAACCTACATTTACAAGTTTGCTTAAAAGTCCATCTGATAGAACTTCATACCCTCTTCCATATAGCTAGTTACTTTTAAACCACAAGTTTCAAAAACATGCTGCATTGAGGTATTGCTAGGTAGCGTTTCGGCAGTAAACCCACGTATACCATTTCTTATAGCTGCGGTAATTAGTAACTGAAGGGAAAAACGAGCCAACCCCTTACCCTGCCAATCGTCTCGCACCATAAAAGCTATCTCAGCCCGGTTTGTTGCAGGTTCTAGATAATAACCCGCTACGCAGACAATCTTTTCCCCCTTTTTTTTCTTGGGTACCACACCAACTACAACTTCATCGCCACGATGGTCTACATAGAGAAAATTCTTGATTCTCTGAAATGGAAACTGCTCCACATGGGAGATAAACCGTTTGTAAATTGAATCGTTGGACAAAGAGTAGAGCATCTCTTTGATAGCTCGTTTATCTGAAGGGTGGGAAGGACGAAATGATATTTTCTTTTTGTCCTTTAGTACCTTGGTTGCTTTTAAGGCAGGAGGACCAACAAAAACCATACCCTCAACCTCAGCCATCTCCTTTCTAAGATATCGGGCTTTAATTGCTGCCTTCATTAGCTGACGACGAAAATCTGGATGGGCTATACTTATCATGGCAACGGCTCGTTCTTGAATAGATTTGCCATGTAGGTATGCGACACCGAACTCTGTAACCACATAATGGATACCTCCACGGGTAATAGCTACACCGGAGCCAGTATTCAATTGACATGTTATACGGGATACCGTGCCTTTCTTGGCAGTGGACGGCAGAACAATAATAGACTTTCCACCTTCAGAATGTGATGCTCCAATATTGAAATCTACCAATCCCCCCAAACCAGAATAGAAAATATCTCCCAATGAATCTGCGCACACCTGACCAGTCAAATCCACTTCTAAAGCTGTATTTATAGCAACCATTTTTGAGTTGGCACTAATACGTGTTGGATTGTTTACGAACTCGGTTGATTCAAATGAAAAAGCTGGATTGTTATTTATAGAGTCATATAAACGACGTGTACCCAAAGCAAAGCTGGAGATTATTTTTCTATCATCTTTGCCTCCTGTTTCAATTGCTCCCGATTCAATGAGCGGCAAAATTGCATCGGAGATCATCTCAGTATGAATTTTTAGCCCGGTTTTATGCTTCAAATAAGGCCACACTGCTTGTGATGCGCGTCCTATTCCCACTTCAATGGTAGATCCACTCTCAACTAAAGCAGCAACCTGATTACCTATACGTTTTATAGTTTTAGAGGCAGATTCAAGCTTAACCTCGGCAATTGGTTCCTCAACAAAAACCATTAAATCAAGATTGTCTACATGTACCAGAGCACCTCCCAGAGTTCGTGGCATAAGAGGATTTACTTGAGCAATAACAAGGTCAGCATTTTTAATTGCACTAGTGTTGACATTTACCGAAACACCAAGACTAACCATTCCATTTTCGTCAGGCGGAGAAACCTGTACCATAGCTACATCTAGAGGCATCTGACCACTGGAAAATAGTTCTGGTATATCAGACAGATAAATTGGAGTGTAATCTCCCATACCATCTTGAATTACCTGTCTTACATTGTCAGCTATAAAAAAAGAGTTTACCGAAAATGTGTTTTGAACCTTCTCATTGGCATAATGGGCATCTCCCAATGCCAAAACATGGACTATCTCAACATCAGCTAGTTTATTCGCCCTTTTAACCAACGCCTCGACCAATGCATTAGGAACTCCACAGCCAGAACCTAAAAAAACCCGTTGACATGAACGAACCTTTTTTACGGCATCTTTTGCTGTAGTAATCTTATCTGACCATTTTTCCATCATTATTTTATCCACTTGACTATTATGAAAATCTTATTTAGCCGTTATTAATTGCAATAATACTCACAATCAAAATTTTACCTGTTTTTTATATTGGCATACTCAATCAACTATTTAATTAAACTACTTAGTTATCAGATCATGATTATAGCATAAATAAGATGCTATTCTTTGACTGGCAATTAGATGTCCATTTTCATTCCAATGGCCGATTCCCTTTGCTGAGTTTTTAAATCCATGGAGCCATACACCTGTTTCACTTGCAAATCTTTGCAGATCAGCTCCAAGATTTAGAACATCAAAACCATATTTTATACCAATCTGTTTAATTCTTTCATCTGCATAAAAAAGGTTGGGGATATTGAGATTTTTTTTAAACTGCTCCCTAAACTCCCTGTATGGATGAACCTGCGCTCCATTGGTCATGGTAACAAGCAAAAATTTTGCACCATGATTTTCAACCTCTTCATACATCCTTTTAAGTAGAGCCTCGGTTAATTCCCATGTATCTCGCCATTTTTTATCAATAGGTGGAGCATAGATGGCAACATCAATACCTGGCTCTGTCTGAACACTGTTCACAGGACTATTGTTACTTTTACTTATTTCACTTAATAAACGATATTTATAGTGTGCCAATGCAACTGCTTGAGCCAATCTAAAACTACCTAACACCCACATTTCAAACCTTCCAAACATGCTACTTTTAGCTAGATATTCTGGTGATGTTAAAAAGTCCATGTTTTTGTGTAAAACACCATTTTTGATATCAAATACAGGTCGCATGGCATCCCCACCCAGAACTCTGCTGTTTTCTAAAAGATCGTTTCCAGTAAAAAAACCAAGAACAATCAGATCTGGCTGATATTTCCATACCCGATTCTCCAATACCAGCAGCTCTTGGGCCGTACTATAACCACTCACCCCAAAACCTATTATTTCAAAGTCTTTTTTTGCTATTGCTGGGACGCATTGAGGCAATAGTTTTTCCAATAATCTCCAGTAGCTATCATCAAGATCAATCTGAACCGCCTCTGTAAATGAGTCTCCAATAACCGCTATGCGATAACTCCCCTTTTTTGGTTTTATTGAATGGTCAACATCTCGCCATCCATCACTATTTATCTCTACATACCCTGCCCCCTCAATTCTTTGCCATCCTTTTGTACCAGGCTTTGCCGACCAACCAGTTATTGGGTCTGGAGATCTTGATTGTGGCCAATAAAAAGAAAAATCCACCAAGCGTAACCCCAATTCGGCGACCACAAGACAAATAAATATTGATGCTATGACTAATATAGATGTGAAAAGAGCGTTTGTTGAAGATTGCTGCATTTATAATGATCCTATATCCAACTTTAAATATTAGATCAGAAGGTTGTTATTCTTTGAAAATCACCCAAATTATTTTATTAATGATGGTCAGTTATCAGGGATAATGGGTTGACCACAACAAGTTTTAGATAATATAATATTGGCGCTGATATTAAGATGAAAACTTCATTAATGCTGATGGTTTGACCTCATGACAAAGCTCAAAGATGGTGAATATCAAATATACGACCCCGCCATCCTAAATAACATGAGGCTCTTTTGTGATATAAAAGATCCTAAAAAACGTACAATCCTCGTCAGCAAACACACCCTCATTACAGAAGAGTTAATAGAACAGCTCTACAAGCATAACATTAAAACTGTTTTTGCCGAAGTGGTGATGGAAGAACCCACTAAAAAAGCAGTCAAAGCATCCATCAAATATATGGAAGAGACATTTGAACTAATTGAAGGTGTCTTTACTAAAGATGATGGTGGTCTGGATGATGTTACTAAGACTTTAACTAACAGAAAACAGATGAAGTCTCTTGAAAATCTCATTAGGGAAAACCTTGATGAGATTGAAGAGCTGTTTAGCACAAACTCCATTAAAAAGCTTGTAATGCTAACCGAACACCATAACGGTACTGTACGTCACAGCCTTATTGCTGCTTTTCAACTTATGGCTATAGGCCGAGAATTAAAGTGGAATAATTCAAAAATTGTCAAAGCAACAATGGCATTGATAAACCATGATATTGGCAAAGCCAAGGTTAAAATTGACACCCTAGATTGCCCAAACAAACTCAATAGTAAACAGTGGAAAGAGATCCAGTTCCACCCCCTATTTGGCTGCCGCATGCTATATAGGGAGGGGAAAGACCCTGATTTAATGATGTTGGCTGCACTTTTACACCACGAGTGGTACGCAACTGTAGAGGGTAAAGGTTATGGCGGTTTAACTCTCTATGGTGATTTTGTACAGCGTGCTATGAAATTTGATGTAAAAGAGGTGGTTGATAACCTATCCGATGATGAACGGGAAATAATCCAGTTGACCAGCTTGGTAGATATGGTTTCAGCTCTAGAAGAGAGACGAGCTTATAAACGGGAATTAGACCCATTTAAAGTTTTAATCATCATGAACTCAGATGCCAAAATGGGTCACTTTCATCCCGTACATTATCAAGCTTGGCATAAAATCTATCATCGTCAAAACCCCTATCTCCTTCGACTTGGACTGCGAATGGCTCTGCCAAGGGAGAAAGAAGAACGTATATTTACAGCCCAACCAGCTATAACAATTGCCCCAACCCCCCTATTGACTTATTACGAAATGGAAACTCTTGGTTTTCTAGGTATTTTGCGCAATGTGGGCATTGATATGGAGCGTATACGTCGCCGGGGAGGGTTATCAATTAAAATATTAACAAAAATCAATAAAGAGAAATCTTTAGATCTAGACCTCTCTTACAGCAACTTTGAAAATAGTAATATCACTATTGTTAAGACAAAATTGGTTCGTGAAAGACAGTTTATCAAGTTAGAAGCTTGGCAGAAGTGGTTGACTGTAGCAGAACTTAAAAAAAGCGGTCTATTAGCTAGAGCAAAACAGCTAAATTTCGATTTGGCTCTCATTGATAAACAGGGCGGCATAAATCCTGAAAGACTTGAAAAACGTGGTATTAAAGTTGCGAAAAGCAAACTGGACAGTTTAGGTATAAAAACCCTAAAAAAATTACCTGTTCAATTACCCGGAAGTGAAAACCGCCTAACCTCAATGGATCTCGAAAAACTTGGTATTACTGATAGGCTTTTAGAAAAAGCTGGTTGTCTAGAACAGGTAAAAAAGGTTAAAAGCGGTATCCCACTAGAGCTTTTAAAAAGACAGGGAATAAAAATCACAGACAGCATGATGGCGAAGAATGGTATAGACTCTATTAGAAAAATCTTCTATGACATTCAGGTAGTTGAAGAGATAAGCTCTTCAAAAGCCATTTTCCGTATTCTACGTGAAGGTGATGACCCAGAAGAGCTAGATTCCATAAGCGAAAAAAACCAACTAAGCCAAATTCAAGATCTGCTACTAAACCAAGTAGGCCACGTGATAATGGACTTCTCAGACCTGCTAGAGCTACCGGATCTAAGCCATATAGTTTGTGGTAAACATTGGAGTTAAATACTATTTTTTAGCATTTCAAACTTTATCCTACATCTTCCAACTTAAAAATATAATCACATCCACCATACATATTATTTAATTGGGGTGCATTCGCACCCCAATTAATAAAATACTCAATATGTTGTAGTCTGTGACAAGCTAGAATCTAGCCCTTTGCTTGTCCAACAAACCTTCTACCTCTTTTAGCTTTGCTATAGCATACTCATCACCAAGAGCAGCACTTCTCACCCATCTAGGTTCAATAGTGGCTTCCAACTTGGCAATCTGGGATTTAACAATACGATCATTATTAATTTTCACCTCTTCCTCAGTGAGCTTAACCACACCCCAAGTGCATTTTACAGGAGTAGAAGTTAAATCCTCAGTATATTCTCCTCTCTTATGTGTACTAGGGTCAAAAACAGGTTCAATAACTTCTGCCTCTACAAAACCATACTGTTTTGCATTTTGGGGATCATTACGAAGATTACTACACTGTTTAATATTCTTTGGTAGTACTCCTGGCCCATATGTTTTTATATTGTTCTGTATTCTTATATATTTTTTAGACATTTAACTATTCCTAAATAAATTAAAAGGTATCTCCCGACTTACAAACTCTGTTTGTCAAAACAATTTCAATAGAACGCATCAAGGAGTTTCTTCTGGTAATAAATTGTTATGACATTCTTTTTTTTGCTTATAAATAGCCATGTTATACAGCCTTTAAAAAGAAACCAAAATTACCTGAATGATCAGAAGACACCCAATTAGTTTCATTACCTAATTGAACAGGTACACTAACAAGGGTGTTTGTTCCCAAACCACACTCGCCAGAACTATTCAAACCCCAAGCCCAGAAAGTACCATCAGTCTTGATGGCATGACCTGTATAACTCATACCCATAAACAACTTTGACCAGTCATTATCTGTACCCAGTTGAGTTAGGTTGCTTACATCGTAAGCAGAGGTTACGCCGTTACCAAAACATGCTTCGGCACATCTACCTGTGGCAAACAGTTCATTATTTGTATTTTTGAGCCAAATTGAATTATAGCCAGGTGTTATTGCTGCCCAAGTTGTACCAGCCCCAACTTGGACTGGTGATGATCTATTAGTTATATCATTTTGTCCCAGCTGACCTAAATGATTCAGCCCCCAAGCAAAGACATTTCCTGCACTATTTATAGCAAGTGATCCGCTTTTTGTTACACCAATATCAGTCCAGTTAGTTTCAGTACCAATCTGAATAGGCGATGATGTATGAGCTGTACTTGAGTTTCCTAATTGTCCATGATTATTATATCCCCACGCCCATAATGTGCCATCTGTCTTGAGTGCCAATGTATGGCCTGCACTTGATATCTTTACGTTAGCCCAATCAGTAAGTGAGCCAACTTGAACTGGACTTGATCTATTAGCAGTATCACCAGTACCTAATTGACCACTGTTATTTATACCCCAACTCCACAATGTGCCATCTTTCTTTATTGCCAAAGTCGATCCAGTCAAAATATCAACTAAAGCCCAATTTTCTTCTGTTCCTACCTGAACGGGGCTACTATATCCTGTGGTATTATTTAGACCTAATTCACCAGAAAAATTATTTCCCCAAGCATACAGCTTTCCGGCATGAATACCCATTGCACTTGCAGCACCACCAACACTTGATGCTGAGATATAACTCCAAGACTCACCCGTACCTACTTGTGTAGGCGAATTTCTTGCAAGTGTATCTCCCAAACCAAGATTACCAGATGAATTAGAACCTGTTGCAAATAAAGCATAACCAGAGTTTCCAGCAGCCCCTCCCATAATAAGCTTTTGTAAAATAGTCATTATTTAGAATCCGCAATAGCTAGATTACCATGCCATGTTGTTCCACCATCTATGGTAAAAAATGTTAATATATCTACTCCAGCGGTAGTTAAGGTTGGTGCTGTACCACCAGCAAAATCACAACTAGCTGGCCAGTTAACTGTCTGGGAGCCACCGTTTATCAATACAAGAACAAATCCGCAACCTTCATCTGCTGCTGTGGGGTTGCTAAATGTAAATGTTTGAGTTGCTGTGGATACTGTAGCACTTACTACATTGCCAAGGGTAAGATCTATATCAGCACTTCCACCACCAAGGTCTCCAAGGGCATTGGTTATTTCACCATAACCTTTCAGGTTAACACTTGAGATAGTGTTATCATTACCTACCAGGGTTCCACTTAGCTCAGGTGATGTGTCATCTGCCAAATTCTGTATCCCACCCTGCACAGGTGCAGCAGCTGTCCAAGCTCCAGTTGCTTGATTGAGGGATATTTTGAGAGAAGATTTTGTGCTTATATCTATACTTGCTCCACCATCAACAGTGTCAGTTCCCGCTGCCATTATTGTAACAGCATTGGCATCTT
>JADFZS010000130.1 GCA_015232405.1 Magnetococcales bacterium
TGACAGCTCTTGATTGCCAATCTGAGGGTGGTTTTGAAAGTCGCCTTTGTAATAATGGGGAATGCTGGATGTTGGTCCACATGCGCCCAGCCCCAACATTAAAATGCCAAAAACAGCAATTGTTAAATTTTTAGCTAATTTCACTTTGTTCTCCTTAATTGTTAACAAATGTTTAATAGGTGTTTTTATTCTAAAACAGTTACAACAGGTAGAAACGATGAAGCAAAGCATATTAATCATACTTCACACAATGTCGCAACCGATAATTTTGTGACCGAGATAGTGAAAAAGGATTAATTCAACTGTTTGTAAAGATCTGATTATCTGATAGTCAAACCTATCTGGCAGCAGAATAGGCTGACCAAAATAATCTCATCTTGTATAAAGATATAACCTAGGCAAAATTGTAATCCTGAATAAAATGTTACCAACAGATTCTTTGTGTATTTTTTTTCATTATATGTGCTACATTTTACTTATGAATATTAACAAACAATCGATTTTTAGACTGGGCCCTCTGGGCAGGCGAAACTGGGAGCGTTTGGAATATCAGACCGCTATGGAGTTGATATTTCCCGATGGACGCCGTTTTCGTGGATTATCACAGGATGTCAGTCTAAACGGAATTTTAATTTTGCTCGAGCAGCCTGCAAAAAATATTAAAGTGGGTGAAAAGGGTGAGGTTTTGGTGGTAACCGGTCAGTCCGACGGGGACTTTAGCTTTCCCTTCGAAGTTAAACGATTGGATGGTAGACATGTTGCGCTTGGGTTTAAGGATAAACAGTCAGCTTTTGGTATCTATGTAACCCACGACATGATGTTGGAGTTGCTTACCGGTATCAATAATAGCTTTTCCAACTCCAAGGATCTGGCGGCCACCTTGAACACCGGTGTCAACAATATCCAAAAATATCTCCAATCCGAGGGAGCCTCCCTATTCCTGATTGAAAATGATGGCAAGGAAGTGGTTTGCTGTGCTTGTGCCGGGCCAGTGGATATTAAAGGGTTGAGGTTGCAGTATGGCGAGGGCATCGTTGGCAAGAGTATTATGGAAAATCGCTCCATCATCGTCCAAGACACTGGCAAGAACTCCGATTTTAGCAAAAGGGTTGATGATTCCACGGGCTATGAAACCAAAACCCTGATGTGTGTTCCGATCCGTATCAACGATGAAATTATTGGTGCCTTGGAAATAATCAACAAGCGGGGCTCCGGCATGTTTGCGGGCCAAGATCAGGTGGTGTTGACTGCCCTGGCCTCTGCCACCGGTATGGCGATTCATAATGCCAGACAGTCTGATGCCCTGAAAAAACATAGTGATGAACTGGAGGAGATGGTCAAAAAACGGACCAAGGAATTGACTGATGCCTATGCCGTCAAAGAAGCGCAGATAATAACCATCAATAAACAAAAAATGGAGTTGGAAAAAGAGATTGAGGAGCGCAAAAAAGTTGAGCTGGCTCTCCAGCGTGCCAAACAGATTGCTGAAGAGGCGACGCTGGTAAAGAGTGAATTTCTCGCCAGTATGAGCCACGAAATCCGAACTCCAATGAATGGTGTTTTGGGGATGATCGGCCTCTGTCTACAGACCGTGTTGTCGGACCAGCAGCAAGATTATCTCACCAAAGCCTATGGTTCTGCAGAGTCACTCCTGGGAATCATCAATGACATTCTGGATTTTTCCAAGATTGAAGCTGGCAAAATGGATTTGGAAAACGTTCCATTTAAATGGGACGAGATGATGGAGCAGGTCAATAACGTTCTTTCAGTACGTTCACGGGAAAAAGGGTTGGAGTTGCTCACCAATATTGACGGCAAAATTCCCCCGAGCCTGATTGGCGATCCCCTCCGTATAAAGCAGGTGATCACCAACCTTGGCAACAATGCCATAAAATTTACCCATAGTGGAACGATCGTCATAACCGCTAAATTGATCAATTTGCTGAATGGTCAGGCTTTCCTGGAGGTTTCTGTCACTGATAGTGGTATAGGAATGACCGCCAAACAGATAGATAACCTTTTTAAACCCTTCTCCCAGGCAGATAGTTCAACCACACGTAAATATGGAGGTACTGGCCTGGGGCTGACCATTTGTCAAAGGTTGGTAACCATGATGGCAGGTAGGATATGGGTGAAGAGTCGCCCTGGGGAGGGCAGCAAATTTACTTTTTCCATACGACTTGGCTATGACGAAAATTTTGATGATGTGGAGATGCGCCTACCTGACGATATACAAGATCTATCTATTTTGGTGGTGGATGACTGTCAGGTCTCAAGCAGGATTCTGCTGGCAAATCTGGAGAGTCTCTCTCGGCGCACGGTATCGGTCACCACGGGTACAGAGGCTCTTTCAAATATTGCTCGAGGTGTTGACGGAGACCCTTTTGATTTGGTGTTTATGGATGGCCGTACGACTGGTGTGAACGGTTTGGAGGTTGCAAGGCAAATTCATGAAGATCTCCATCTTGAGACCATCCCCAAGATAATATTGACTACCGTTCTTGACCCCAATGATATATCCGGCAAGTCTGCCAGACTTTATCTTGACGGCGTTCTCGGCAAACCGTTTACCCCATCGCTTTTGCGGCAAGTGACCATGCAGGCGTTTGGGCATGTAGCAGCTATTTCTCATCAGATGGCGGCCCAAATTTTACCAAGTGAAGAGTCTATCCGGCCTATTTGGGGTGCCAGGATTCTTTTGGTTGAGGACAATGAGATCAACCGGCAAATCGCAACTGAGTTGCTGGAGATGGCTAAAATGCGGGTGATAGTGGCTGAAAACGGTCAGGTTGGGGTGCAAAAAGTGCAGTCAGAAACTTTTGATGCGGTTCTCATGGATTTGCAGATGCCGGTAATGGATGGTTATACGGCAGCCGGTAAAATTCGTAAAGATCCTGCCAATGCTGACCTGCCTATCATCGCCATGACTGCCAATGCCATGGCTGGAGACCGGGAAAAATGTTTGGCAGCCGGAATGAATGATCATGTTGCCAAACCGATTGACCCCAAGGAAATGTTCGGTGCTTTACTAAGGTGGATCAAGCCGGACGTAAGGGAAATCCCCAAAGAGTTGGCCGCCAAGGCAAAAAATATTGGTTTGCAAGATGGAGAGAGTCTCCCCGACCTGCCTGGAATAGACACCAAGAACGGTTTGTTGCGGGTGGGAGGTCTGGTCGGCTCTTACCTAAAACTGTTGGCAAAGTTTGTCACCAACCAAGGTCTTGTAATTCAAGATATTCAGCATGCAATAGCTAACAATAACCAGGAAGTGGCCAACCGTCTGGCCCACACCCTAAAGGGCGTTTCGGGAACCATTGGTGCTGTCGCCCTGCAGGAGTCCGCCGGAAAACTTGAAGCAATGCTTTCAGCAGGTCGTATTGATGATGCGCTCAAGTTGCTCCCTGACGTTGCCAAATGTTTTGACGAAACCATAGCGACGATACAAAACGCCTTACCAGTTCCCGAAGAAAAGAGCGGGGCTTTGAGGGGAGTAGCTGGCTCTCTGCCCGCAGGTTTGTCTGCTCAACTCCAAGAGATTGCGGGACTTGCCGAGCAGTACCGTTCCGATGCGGTTGATATGCTGGCTACTGTTGTGGATGAGGTTGCTGGTCACTCCCTGGAGGCTGTTCTCAAAAAGGCCTATGTGGCAATGAGTGCCTATGATTTTGAAACGGCAGCTTCCATACTGCGAAAAATCGTTTCAACGTTGGATGATAAAACGGTTGCAGCCAAAGACCAAAAGTGCAACCATCCTGGCCAGCGATGACCTTTTGTGGCTTTCGTGATAGTGTGATTTATAAGTCATCTACCTACTCCTCATCATCTCCTTTATACCATCTCCGACCCCGACAAAAAAAATTTGTTCCTCCCGTTTTGACGGAGTTGAGCTGAAACCATTTACAGGCATTACGGCTCTAAGGTTGTAGGGAGGTGTGTCATGTATCTAATCTCATGTTGGCTTTCAGCGATTGCTTGGGGGTCTTTGGCCCTGATCCTTTCTGGGGGTTATGCCGGATTACGTAGCCACCCTTGGATTGGCTATATATTTTGGCTGTTGGTAGTGATTGGGATAGTAGCCCAGCTCTATACTGCATGGCCGGGCATCATGCATACCTTCCACTCCTACCGCCACCCCCATCATCATAATCACGCCTGATGGTAGGATTCGGATCAAACCTGATCATGATAGACCCCGACGGGAGGTCTGGTGGCTGAACGTTAGTGCGAAACTATTTGCTGTCTACATGCATCCAAACGATAAGGAGGTGTGCCATGTCTTTGGAAGAGGGTGTGTTGATTGTTGCCAGTGGTGGAGCCACAGGAATGTTCACTATGTGGATTGTCAACGGTTTGGGCTTTTCGCAATGGTTTTGGTCTTTGCTTTGGTTGATGATCCTGGTCACCGTATTTTTTACCATATATGATTTTATACGGGCCATGATTGAGGAATATTTTCCAGGATTGGGCCGTCACCACCAGCACCACTTATAATCGTTGGGGTTTTCCAGCAAAAAATAGGGCTGGGGCAGCGGCTCTTGCCCAGTCAATTTATTTACCGGCAGGCTTCGCTGACCGATATTTTTTAGTTGCGGATTTTCGGTAAGATTTGTGACGGGTTTTTTAACAGGCGGACATTAAAACAGGGTCGGGAGGAGGCAGCCGACCCTGTTCAAGGTTACCCTCGTAACCTCTGGGGGTATAGGGGGCTCAGAGACGGGTGTCTTGTTTTTACGGAACCCCTACCGAACCAAGCGTATAGTCGAGCCTCTTTCAATCAATCCACCAACTCCTGACGAACCGCACCTAATTCCGCCCAGGCTGGTCAACCTATACGTTCAAGGCATTACCATCTCCACTTGCGAGTCCTATGTATCCCTTAAACACTTGGACGCAATTGCGGCAATTTAGTTCACGAATTGCAAAAAAATTTTTCGTTCAAATCCCGCTACTTTTTTTTGGATAATTTTAACTGGTGAGGATCGTATCCATAAAAAAACGGAACAAATTGATAATCCGCTATGATATTATCACCAACTGCAAAATGTTGGTGGAAGGGGTGATGCTGTCGGCTGGCATTGCTTAAAAATTGGCAAACAATCAAAAAATAATTTGATAAGGGAGAATAGCATGCAGCGTTCATTTTTGATGGTGTCTATGTTTGTCTTGTCCTTGACGATGTTTCATTCAACATCCATTGCCGGACCCTTGGGTGGCTTTGGCTCTTCCGCAATGGGAGGTAGAGGCATGGGGGGGGATGGGCCCGGCAGCGGTGGCATGAAAGCATATGACAAAAACAGCGTGTTACAGGTTGAAGGTAGGGTAAGCGGTAGTGAAATGTCCTACAACAGGCATATGGGAGAGAACGGTCTGCACGTTACTTTGGAAAGTTCCAAAGGTAGCTTTATTATTCACGTCTGCCCCCAGTGGTATGCCGAGCAGCAAAAAATCAGCTTTAAAAATGGTGAAACGATAACCGTTGTGGGTTCCGAGTTTGAAAAGCATGGCGAGCAAAATATATATGCCGCCACCATCCGCCGTCAGGACGCTTCTCTACCAAGCAATTTAAAAACCTTGCTGCTGCGTAATCCCGACTCGGGTGCCCACCTTTGGAGTGGTCGTTATCGAAGTCAAAAGCAGGAGGAGATGCGGCAAAAGATGCAAAACAATAGGGCGGAACGTCCGTCTCCAAAAGGTTTTGCCAATGCCAAAAAGGGAGTGCCGTCAGAAAATGCAGCAGCCTCAGTCGGTGGAGCAAAAAAACAACTTCCGCCTCAGGCCCAGGAACAAATACGCCGCAAGCTGGAAAACCCAAATCTCCCTCCCATGGTTAGGAAAATGTTGGAAAAACGCCTGGCCGGAGAATAGATTTTTTAACCAATATGCAAGGATAATCATCACCAAATGGAGTTGAAAATGGAAAAATTTGTGGTGTTGACCGGTCCATCGTGCATCGGTAAAGGGCCACTGTATAGCGCGTTGCAGAGGTTTTATCCGGAAATTGCCGCCAGGTTTCGTAAACTGGTGCTTTTTAATGATCGTGATACCCGTCCTGGTGAGGAGGATGGTGTCGATTTCTTTTTTCGGCCCCGTGCCGAGATTGAACGGTTGCGTGGTGCGGAGGGGTATGTTGTCGCAGAGGTGAGAAATGATCTGCAGGCTTTGGAGGTTGCGCAGATCAGGCGGATTTTGGATGCAGGTAATATTCCCTTTTATGAGGGCAACCTCTACATATTGAATAAATTGAGAGCGGCGGGAATATTTGAACAATTTCCCACCCTTTCGGTTTTTCTATCCCCTCTTTCCAGAGAAGAAATTATCTATCTAAAGGCACCAGAACGCAAAGTTGATCTTGCCGCCCTGGTGGCAGATGTTCAGCGGCGCAAGCTATTATTGCGCAGCAAACGGCAAAAGGGGATACTCTCCCTCAAAGATTTGGAAGATATTGAAAAGCGTTGCAACAGTGCCATAATCGAAATGCGGGAGGCTTGGAGGTTTCAGCATGTCATCCATCTGCACGATGGGGAAGGAAACGACAACTGGGATGCTTTTTACCATCCCATCGGAAATGCCCGCAAGGCATTGTTGACATTTGTTGACCTGTTACGTGGTGATACAGATACTACCGGAGTGGATGCTGGTTGGACTGAGGATCTTGTGCCGTGACCAGATAGTTATGTTTCCCTCGGTATTTATTGAAAAACCATCCCCGTCAGTCCCCGCAATACCCCAAAAATGAGCGGCCAAAAAAGCACCTGTGGTATCAGATTATTTTCATAACGCAGCCAGACGGGAGGTCTGGCTGCGGAGGTGGCTACTGCATTCAGGGCGAGGTCAAAATAACCACGTAGGTAACAGATAAAAATTGGGGCAAAGGGCTCATACGGCCGATGTGCCATGAAAACCTTCCCACTTCCTCAATATCAATTCCCAGCGTTTATCCTGCCCGGTCTGGTGAAATCGTCACTTCTACAGGGCAAATCGTTGTTTTGCATGCCGATATTTGCTGCAAGCTCCCTTGGAATTGAGTTTGCTGGATGTAATGAAAAAATAATCTACAGTTGTTGCCAACCGGTATTGCCGTCTGTTGAGGATCACCCAAGTGGATCACAAAGTTAATCAAACTTACAGTGATTGTCTTTTGCCCAATCGTGGTCAGCCTTATAACCGCTCTGTCCTTTTTCAACTACCGCCTTGTGAAACACGTCTGCTGCAGCATAACAGCTTGCCTTTTGGGCCTTGTTTTGAGACCCCACATAGAAATGTTCACAGATTTGTCTCATATTACCAAGGAAATTATTGTCAGCCATCTGTTTGCTGGAAAAGTGATAGTTAATATCATGCTCTTCACAAGCACCAACAAACAAATGCCCATACATATTATCAGCCTCTTTTGGGACGCTACAACCGTCTACCCTTCCGTGATCTACTATTTTGCTTATGCAACTCTCTTTACCACCATGATCAATATAACGCTGCTTATGATAGCTCCCCAGCTTGTCTCCACAACCGTGGCTACCCTTTTTTTCACAGTAGGGTGGCTTGGCTTTGTGACCAAAACTAGCTTTAGGGACCACAAGTTTGTAGTGTTGCCAACCCATCGCTTTATAGCCGCAACTGACTGGCTTGGTGGGGCAGCTAAGTGCCCATGAACTCTGTGGAGCCATAAAAACAACAGCCAACAATGCAAACAATCCATAGCAATGTTTTTTCATTAATTTCTCCTATATAGCCAGTTAACCTGAGTGGTCCTAAGGTTATGTTGTTTTGTATAGCAGAGTCAACGGCTTATGAAACAGTTTCATGGATAATCTGGTATACAGAAATGCATACAGACAGTCTTTAAGTTTATTGCCTGCAGGGTGTTGGCTTTGGCATCAAACCTGCGTATATGTGTGAGTATCAAAGTGCATATCTAGCTGTTTTGATGATACAACTTTGCATCAAACTCAATAAAACCTGATTTTGCAAGACTGGTCTGCGTGTCATGAGAACAGCAAAGCAAAAACATTAACGGAACACTCGGTATTGGAATTTTGGCATGAACTTGAAACAAACAGCATTGGCTTTGCTTGCATTGACTGCTGGGTGTGTACCTCTTTCCCACGAAGCACCACACGTGGCACCACTGAAATCAGGAACTCTGATCAGTCGAGGCGCTTCATCAACGGGTATATTCTATCTAGACCCTGATGATAAAAGTATAATTTGCACTCAACCACCACCAGATGCCGCATTGGATTCAGGGCAAAGTTGGTCATTCGGATTAAGTATGCTCAACTTTGGCGGTAAAGATTCAGGGTCAGATGCAGAAACTGCTGACGAGGTGGAAATGGAAGGCCGTACTCCAGCACTTCTATTGAGTCGTGAACTGCTCTACCGTTTTTGTGAATTCTCGAGGAATTATAAAGTCACCAAAGAGGAGGCGATAGATCTCTACAGGCACAATCTCAAAATCATTGAGGGTATTGCACACTCTGAAGCGGAGCATACGACGATCACCATAGGAGAATCATTGTCTGTTACAGATAGTCAGACTGTAACATCTGAAACCAAGGAAAAAGGTGATAATAGTCCAATCAATAATGATGCACAGGGTGATATAAACGAAAGTGGGCAAGATTCTAGTGCGGAGTTGTCGCCAGACACATATGACCCCAACGAAAGCGGGCAGGACTCTGATGCGGACCCGTCGCCAGACACATATGACCCCAACGAAAACGGGCAGGACTCTGGTGCAGACCCGATAACAGATCAATATGAACCAGCAGTCCAGTAACGGTAACCAACCCGGTCCAGCGAGCCAATAATAAAAAGATTGAGACTATGGTTGTAGGGAGGGGGTGGTCTACTTTTCTAGGTCGTCTGTATTCCCTGTCGTATCCATTTGGGCCCGCTCGAAATAATCCATTGAGTCGTACAGGTCCGGCAAACCTTTCGCAATGGTAACCAAACCAATGACAATGGAGCCATGGTGGTATGATAGGTCTGAGGAGGCTATAGTCTCCCAAGCATCTACAAATGGAACAGTAACGAGGAAAAACCCCATTCCAATATGAAACCACCTGTTGCTGACCATAGCACGAATATGTCGTTTGAAGGGGTAGGTAATAACATGTATTTTACTCTGCACATTGATGGTTACATCAATACCCTCCAAAGTATAAACCAAGAATTTGATCACATTAAATAGACCATAGAGAACCAGGACATGGTGGGTGCTAAACTCGTGTAGTTCCGCCTCTTCGGTCAATACTGCCCCCTCAGCATAAAGGCCACTGGTTAAAGCTAACAATAATCCACCGACTAGTTCCAACCATGGATTCTCCGATATTGGCTTCAATATGCGTTTAACACCCACACTAACGGCATTTTCCACACCACTAAATAGATGAACTACTCCAAGATACAAGGATGGGAAGACTAGTATTGATTGGCGCAAAAAAAGCAGAACTCCATATACAAACATGCTATGCTCGGAGCTGATTGAACTGTTAGACAGCCCGTCAACCAGGGTTTCTGTCAGATCGTCAAAACTGATAACAATCAGGGTTAGACCAGCAATCCACTCAAAAAATGGTGTTTGAACTATTCGCTTTATTAATGTATTTTTTTTGCTAGATATCACCAAACTCTCCTGAATATCTGTTGCGATTTTCCTGTTTACAAAACAAAAAAGCTACGTCGAGATGATGTGTAATACCTCCCGTAAATTCCGTCCATATTGAAAATACAGGAAAGCCAGCTATCAGGCAAAATAGATATCTGATAAACTTCCAAACACCAACCGATCTCCAATAGAGGCGGCCCTAAGATAAACGTCGCCGGATCAGCAAAGGATGGAAATTAGGAATGAACAGAGCTTTAGAAAGGTTTTTTGTCAGTGGGTTGAATAAATCCGGGACTACATTTTTACAAATGTTGCTTGATGCACACCCGACAATATCGTGCCCCAGCGAACACCATTTTAAAACCTTGTTTGAGTCCCTGCCAAAGCTTGCCAACAAATATCTGCAGGTAATAGACTATTTTGACAATGTAACCTCCAATCAAGGCTGCAGGTTCAACAAGCATGAGTTTTCCGACCATATGCTAAGGTCGGCCTTTGATTATCTTTTTAGCTTTGCCATCAATTCCAAAACCACCCTGAGCGGTCTCCATGATAATTCCATCATCCACAATGTGGATCTGCTGACCGCTATCGTGCCGGGGGCAAAATATATTTTTATTGTTCGAGATCCTCGGGATATCGGAATATCGCTCTGGCATCACAATATGCGGGTCAGCACAAAATTTGCCGAGTCGGGACAAACCATAGATGCTACCGTAAAAATTTTAAGCCATCGCTGGCGAGATATCGTTGGCGCACAATTAAATTTTCAAAAAAAATATCCCGATTTTGTGCATATTGTACGTTATGAAGATTTGGTTGGTAAGGAGCGCGAGGCAGCTCTGTTGGGGATATTAAATTTTTTTAAAATGGATGCGGCTGCCGCAACCATAGGGTCAATGTTTGAAAAGACTGATTTTGAAAAACTAAAATCAAAGGCGGCAAAAAAAACTACCGATCCTGGCAAAAGTTTTTTTCGCACCGGCAAAAAGGGAAATTGGCGGGATACACTGGATGGCGAGACCAAACTACATGTGGTCAATGAGGCCAGACAGATGTTGCTTCATTTTGGATATTCGTTGGAATAGCAAACGATAAATTAAAGAGTGTAAGGCAATGTCTCGCATAAAGCAGTTTGGCATATTGCTCGTCATGGCTGCCATGACGGCAGCAACCATGATATTTTTTTTTATTGGCAAGGGAGAAAAAATGTCCCACAACTCACAGTTGTTGATTGACCACCCGCAAATTCAGCAGGTTCTCTTCCATCCCCGCCGAGAGTCGGCCTTCGAAGCCGGTGGCAACGGGGTTGAAGTCCACCTGATGGTAGCTGAAAATGTCTCTTTGGCTGGGCGAATCTTTGTGGCGGCTGCGGACTCCCCGATAATTTTGTTTTGGCACGGAAACGGTGAGATTGCCGCCGATTATGAACAGATCGCCCAGATCTATACAAACATGAATATCACCTTTTTGGTGATGGATTTTCGCGGTTATGGCTTGAGCGATGGTGTTCCAACCGGCTCTGCCCTGCTTGCAGACGGGATAGCGGTGTTTGAGCGGATCCAAGATGTTTTGCAGCAGCACAATATCACAACCGAACAAATTTTTGTCATGGGCCGCTCTATGGGCAGTGCCGCCGCAATTGCCATAGCAGCCCATGCTGGAGATGCCATTGCGGGATTGATTATCGAGAGCGGTTTTGCCTACTCCATACCCTTGATGGAAAGGTTGGGCGGGTTATCCCTGGATGCCGACGAGAGCCAGGGGTTTGGCAACCATGCCAAAATTTCCCAGGTGACCGTTCCCACCCTGATTATCCACGGTGAGGAGGATCAAATTATCCCCGTTGCTGATGGTCGCGCTCTCTTTGACGCCGCCGCCAGCAACAAAAAACATATCCTAACGATCCCCCATGCCGGACATAACGACCTAATGATGGTGGGGCAGCGGGAATATTTTCAGGCTATCTATAGTTTTGTCGGAGATGCGGGGTAGGGGTCGTCACAAACATTTTACCGTGGTGAATGCGCCTGAATTTGGCAGTTGGAAGTGTGTGTCTGGTGCCTGCTTCCAACTGCCAGATTCATAACTATTGGTGGACACCTGTGTGGTGAGCGTGGGAGCGACTGCTTAACGTGGCAATTTTTTGTAATTCCGAGCGCAATAGCTCAATATTTTCATCTCTCTTGTATTGATCGACTGAAAGTTTGATCAGCTCCCGCTTCAAAGAAGCGTTGCCCTTTTGATGACGCTTGATAATAAGTTGGTCGCTGAAAGCGGTACTTTGTCCCATTGTATCTGCCTCTTTTAAATTGAGCCTGGATTCCTCCCAAATTTTTTCGGGAGAGTAGTAGATTTGATTAATTTTGCAATTTTTAAGCCACAGGTCTTTGCCACCAAACATTATGTTATGGTGTTACTGTTTGGAAAGTTTAATATATCAGAGGGTTGCGATGGTTGGAGTCGGTTGTGTATTTATGCCTGCCCAGGGTCGGTAGGCTTCCCGACCCCAGGTGGCAGATTGTCAACTGTCAATTAATTGGTGTTAACGGGGGGAGCTATTCAACTGCAGAAGTGCTTTTTGTCGCCGACAGATCCTGGACCGGCCAGAACCCGTTGGGAATTGGCTCTCCCAAATCCGCAGAAATCAAGCGGCGGCAAACTTCAAACAGTTTTGCCAACAGGGCGGGCTCTGCCTTGTTATAGGCTTCGGCATCCGGGACTCTTTTTACCACGATCCCCAACAGTTCGGTAATTGCGTTGCCAACCGAATTTTGGGATATGGTAACTATAAGGCGACCTTTGCAGTCACGATATATCAACTGTTTATAGGCGGGATGCCAACGGACTTCATTGGCAAATTGCGGATCATTTATAACCTCCAAACGTACCGCGCGGGCAACCCGGTGAAAATCATTGTTGAAAAGCAGGACGTTTTCCACCTGATCGGGAAAATAGCACTCTTTGGGTACACCGACTATCTGGGTGGCAACCAAGCCAAAAAATGTCCGATAAAAATCCAGGAAACCCTTCAGGATAAGGTCATACTCCTTCCAGAATTGGGGCGTTTTCAGGCTTTCGAGGCCGCCGACCACTTCCCAGCTCGGTAGCCCCTGGGGGTAGCCGGTGATGGTCAGGCGGGATTCGTCGGTTGAGATGGGTTTTAATATTGTTAGATGCAATATTTCCAAAAACCGCTGATAGACATCACCAAGATGTTTTAAAAACAGGCCGTGATGGCCGCCGTCGGTAAGGTTGGGATTGTTGCGGTCGGCCTCCTTGGCGTTGCGAAGCAGCTCTTGGGGATAGACAATAAAATGGTTGTGAATCATCCGAATGCTTGGCACTCCGGGTTTGTTGATTGGCCAGGTAGGGTCCAGGCTGGCCTCTCCGCAAAAGACAAGATGTTTGTTTGGGTCAGGGTAGATTTCCAGCATATAATCCATGATGGTTTGGGACATGCGGCTCCAGACATGGCTCTGACTTTTGGTCAGTTGATCACGGCGCACCGGCCTTCCCAATGGGTCAAGAATGGTCTGGGAGGTGTCAAAGATTATGGAAGTATCAAACTCAAGGCTGTGGCCAATTGCCTTGCGGTAGAGCAAAAAATTTTCGCGGGTTTTTAATAGACCGTTATCTTCGGAAAGATTTTTCAGATTGTTGGCACTATTGAAAAATTCATTTTTTCCCATTCCTTCGGGAATTTTCATTGGTAGGGGTCGAAAGGGGGTTTCGACCTCACGAGGCATATTGCGCATATATTTCTCCGCCGTAAGACACTAAAAGAGTTTACACCCTGCTAGACAATTTTAAATAAAATATGAAATTGGGCAATTTCAAACATTTTCATGATTTGCGGCGAGCAGTTGATAATCTTGATGTCTGCAGACCTCTCTTCTGCAAACTCCCGAAAAATCATCATCATGCCCAAAGCCGAACTATCTATGCTATTGGTTTTGCGAAAATCCAGCATATAGTTGAGAATGCCGGTCTCATTTTTATATGAACTTAAAAAAGTATCCC
>JADFZS010000131.1 GCA_015232405.1 Magnetococcales bacterium
ATTGGGGGGTACTCCTTTCGCGAGCAAGCTCGCTCCTACAAATACGTGCGTTATATATTGAATTTATTGGTAATAACCATTCCCAACCCAAGAATCAACTCTGCAACAGATGATCAACAAACTCCGGTAGGTTTTTAAAATGGGGGTTTGCGGTTACTTTATCGGCCTCCTCCTCCCCCAAGCCGGTCAAAACAAACGCTCCCTTGCAGTTGGCCCCTTTGGCTGCTGCCATGTCTCTAGCGGTATCACCTACAAACCATGTATCTTGCGGGTTGAAATTCCACTCTTTACATGCCTGTAACAACATGCCCGGTTTTGGCTTTCTGCAGTTGCAGTTATCCTCGTTTGTATGGGGACAGTGATAGATAGCGGATATTTTTCCACCTGCTGCACCAATTTCGTTGTATAATTTTTTGTGAATGTTTGTTAGAGTGTCCGGTGTAATAATCCCTTTACCAATACAGGCTTGGTTGGTGGCAACCAATACTTTATAGTCTCTTTGGTTTAACTTGTGAATTGCCTGGGGAACCCCCGGTAAAATCTCAAGCTGGGCGGGACTTTGCACATATGTAGAACGATTTACGTTTATAACCCCGTCCCGATCTAGGATTATCACTCGATTGACTGATGCCATCACTTTTTTCCCGGTTATAAAAGAGCAACCATACTATAATGAGAAAGTAATACACCATTATCAACCGTAAAGACAGAGCTTAAAAAAAAGGACGCTCAACAACATATACCTGTTTTTTGCCGTTTATTAAGTGTAACTGTTCAACCAAAATTGGCAACACCAAAATATATATCTGGATATACAATGCAAAACATTGTTTTTATACAAAAGTCAAAACCTATACTGGCTCTATTTATAGTCACATCACTGTTTTTATCAACTATGTTTGCAAACAACAGCATGGCAGCAAACAAATATGGGGCTTTGGTAGGAGAACGCCTTATATATAACGTCCATTGGATGGGTATTCCCGCTGGGCTTGCCACCATGAAACGCAACAACGCCTCCCAAGGTAAATATCAGCTAGAGGCCACCATACAGGCTGCAGGTATGGTAAAACTGCTTCATAACATACGCGACACCCTAAGATCAGACGGTAATATTATTCCCGAAGATAAATATCAAACAGTACGCTACAACAAAGATCAACGCTCTACAAAACGGGTCCGACAGACCGACTATCAATATAACCGGGCCAACTCTATTGTCAAAAGACATCGCAAAGGAGAAAACATAAAAGAGATCGTACTTCCCTCCCACGAAGTCAACGACCCCCTCGCTGTTTTCTACACACTGCGCAGTCTGCCAGAACTAAAACCCGAACATGTCTATAGCTTTCCCACCCTACACAGTAAAAAGGTGTTTCCCATGCAGGCGGTTATCGGTGCTACAACCGAAAAAAATACCGCCATGGGCTGGTTTGACGTTATTCCCGTCACCTTAAAAATACCCAAAAGCGGTGGGTTATACAGCAAAGAAGAGGCTATAACAATTTGGCTAACAGCAGATAACAGACGTTTGCCCCTACGTGTTGAAACCCGTTTAAGTTTAGGAGGTGTCGCTGCCGATCTTGTTGAATATTTCGATGGCAACGGAGGCCATGGCGAAATAGAAGAAGATATGGGAGTTGATGATTAAATGGGTAAAAATGTTGCCGTTGTCATCCCCTCTCGCTACGCCTCAACCCGACTACCTGGAAAGCCCCTGATAAAACTCGTCGGAAAACCGATGATTCAACATGTCTACGAAAGAGCAGCTCAGGCCAACGTATCCCAGGTGGTGGTGGCAACCGACGATGAAAGAATATTCAACACAGTAAAGGATTTTGGCGGACAAGTGTTGATGACCTCCCCCAACCATCAATCTGGTACCGATAGAGTTGCCGAAGCAGCAAAACAGCTAAATGCCGAAATAATAATAAATGTACAAGGGGACGAACCACTACTCAACCCCGACTCAATAAACCAAGCAGCAGCACCCCTACTAGCTGACGATACAATTGTCATGGGAACCCTGGCCCACCATCTCACCGATATCGACGATGTTTTAAACTCAAATGTGGTTAAAGTGGTGACAGATAAAAAAGGATTTGCCCTCTATTTCTCCCGGCTGCCCATACCGTTCAACCCCCAACAAAAAACCGCAAACACACCACCCCCCGGTATGTTGCGCCATATTGGTCTATACGTCTATCGTGCCGATTTTCTACAACAGTTCTCCACACTACCGCCTACAGATCTGGAAAAATCAGAAAATCTAGAACAACTTCGAGCTTTAGAGCACGGCTATAAAATCATGGTTGTTCCCATCGATCAAGAGGTAATAGGTGTCGATACACCAGAAGATGTCGTTAAAGTTCAGGCAATTCTTGCAGGGAGCAAACAATGACAGGGCTGCCAATTAAACGGGATATTCAAACAGGATCAAGGGTATCAGATCGCATCAAAACCAAAGAGTCCGCCACCCTATACATCGAAAACTCCTTTTTTCCCGTTACGGTTCTTGATCTCGGCCTGGAAGGATTCGGCATACTCTCCCAACAGCAACTAACAGAAAATAGCGAAGTATATTTAGAGGTCACAGAAGATATCGGCGTAAAACGATACACATGTAACGTATCATTTTGTCGTCACCAAGATGATGGATTTCATGCAGGGCTTAACATAATAGATTTTGAAGATGAAATTGTACTGCTAACAGAGCTGTAAATATAAGAAATTGCTTTTATTATTATGGGTCAAGGGAGATTATCTCCCTTGTGGGTTTGGGCAAAGCCCAAGGTTTTGCTTTTAAGCTTTTTTCATTCAGAAGCGTGGGGGTTTGGGGGCCTGCAATACCTCCCAAGGTTTTAGCCTTTATTTACAAGACTTTAAATATAAATACGCATGGATTTAGGGCCTACCAAGACCACCAAAAGGTTTTTCACTGGGCATCATAAATTCACTAAAAACTATCTATCACCACCACTACGACACTGCTTACCATTTTTCTTCCTGGACTGCCGTTTCCAAACCCAAGGAGGAGTTGGTTTATCGTCAGACCACAACCCCACCCTGTTTTTACGTGCGGCCTTCTCCAAAGTTCTCAAACGGCTATCCTTACCATAACGAACATGCCTCCATGCCAAACCACTCTCAACCATCACATAGCTTAAATCTCTACCATCAGGCAGAAAAACCTTCGCAACCACACGGTTGTACCTGTCCCTCTCCTTCTCCACCACCCGGACACTACGGTTTTTCGCCATGTTAATAACCGCATATTTGGCTTTATTCGCAAATGGTTGGCCCTTCTCCGGTGCATCTATCCCTTGCAGACGTACCCTTACATTTCTACCGTTCTTTTTTATTATCAATGAATCCCCATCCTGAACCCAAACCACTTGCCCACTCCATGCCCCATAAGCTACTGTGGTTGCAGAAAAAAGATACAGCAAAAAAATCGGTAATAAAATTAACAGTCTACTATAAACAGATTGAAATCTAACCATGGATAGCCAACTCAATATTAACCTCTCCGAAATAAAACAGCTCCTACTCGCACGTCAAAAAGAGCTGATAGAAATATCAGCAACCGCTAAAGAATCACAAGATCCCGTCGAACTAGACCAAACAAAAGTCGGTCGCCTATCCCGTATGGATGCCATGCAGATGCAGTCCATGGCACAAGAAACAGAACGCCGTAGAAGCCTGGAAATATTGCGCATTAAAGGTGCACTACAACGTTTGGAAAATGGCGATTATGGCTACTGTGTTAAATGCGACGAACCAATTAATGAAAAACGATTGCAACTTGAACCTGCTATTCCTACCTGTATCGATTGCGCTAGATCATCGGAAAATGGGTGAGAGTTTTTTGGGGCTTCGTCTTTTTTTTATTAAAGTCAATTCAAGCCAAAGTTGAATAAAAAAGTGTTTTTATTATTATGGGTCAAGGGAGATTATCTCCCTTGTGGGTTTGGGCGAAGCCCAAGGTTTTGCTTTTGTTTTTAAGCCTTTACATTTAAAAGCGTGGGGGTTTGGGGGCCTGCAAGGCCCTCCAAGGTTTTGCTTTTGACTGTATATTTTTACCTTGAAATCACTAAACTTTATTATGGGGCTTCGCCCCATACCCCACTGGGAAGGGACACAGCCCCTTCCCAGACCCATCCCATTGACTTAAAAACTTTTTTATGGCTTCGCCCTTTTTTTATTTGGCTTCGCCTTTATTTTGGGGCTTCGCCCCATACCCCACTGGGAAGGGACACGGCCCCTTCCCAGACCCATCCCATTGACTTAAAAACTTTTTTGGGCTTCGCCCTTTTTATTTGGCTTCGCCCCTTTTTCCCTACTGCAAAACCACCGGCAAAGGAAACACCAAATTCTCCTCACTCACCGAAAGAACATCAACCTCCTCAACCAAACCAGATAAATGCTCCAATAACTCCTCAATCAATACCTCAGGAGCCGAAGCTCCAGCCGTAACCCCTAAACATCTAACCCCATCCAACCACCGATAATCAACATCATGTGCCGACTCTATTAAATGAGCCTTCACACCACCCCTCTCCGCAACCTCTCGTAAACGATTGGAGTTGCTGCTGTTCGGTGCTCCAATAACCAAAACTAAATCACACTCCTTAACCAACGCCTTTACCGCATTCTGACGATTCTGCGTGGCATAACAAATATCCTCCCGGCCCGGCTCCTTAATACCAGGAAACTTCTTTCTTAACGCACCAACAACTTCCGCCGTCTCATCTACCGATAACGTGGTTTGTGTTATAAATGCCGTATCCTGGTTTTCGTTAGAAGTCATGTTCTCAACCTCATAAACCTGCGAAATAACCTCTATCTGACCATCCTCCAACTGACCAACCGTACCCTCAACCTCAGGATGACCCTTATGACCTATCAAAATAATACGCTGACCATCCTTGTTTAAACGCTCCGCCTCACGATGCACCTTGCCTACCAACGGACAAGTGGCATCCAATACCTGTAACGGCCTGGCATCTCCCTCCGCCTCTACCGCTTTTGAAACACCATGGGCCGAATAAATAACCGTCGCACCATCCGGTATGTCACTTAACTCCTGAACAAATATCGCCCCTTTGCGTTTTAACGAATCAACAACCCAACGATTATGAACTATCTCATGACGTACATAAATCGGCGGACCAAACTTATCCAACGCCTTATCTACAATAGCTATCGCCCGATCAACACCCGCACAAAAACCCCTTGGCTCCGCTAATAACACTCGCATTCAACGGCTCCTGGCTTTTAATGTTCCAACTAAAGACGCCACAGAATCATGACCAGATTCAGCCAGATACTCACCAACACCCACCGCTACATCACCACCGTTCAACGGGTTTTTAAATAGTGACGTACCAACACCAACTGCAGACGAACCAGCAAGTATAAACTCCACAGCATCACTACCTGTCTCAATACCACCCTGCCCCATAATAGGTATACCATGGGGTTGCGCCACCTCATAAACCCGCCATACCTGCAATAACGCCACCGGCTTTATCGCCGCACCCGACAACCCACCCTGAAAATTACCAAGCACAGCCTCTCCACTCACAATATCTACCGCCATGCCCATCAAAGTGTTAATCGCCGATAAACCATCTGTACCAGAATCAATCACCGCTTTGGCTACCGTTCTAATGTCAGTAACGTTAGGCGAAAGTTTGGTAATTATCGGCTTTGACGTACCCTTACGAACCGCATCAACAACCCTTGCCGCAACCAACGGATCAGAACCAAATGCCGCACCACCCTCCTTAACATTAGGACAAGAAATATTAATCTCAATACCAGCCACCGGGCTGTTATCAAAAATCCGCGCTACCTCCCCATACTCCTCAACATTACTACCTGCTATATTGGCAATTAATTTGGTAGGCCAATTACCAATACGCGGTAGTATCTCATCTACAACATGTCTCGCCCCAGGATTTTGCAAGCCAATCGCATTCAACATGCCACTCGCAGTCTCTACAACCCGTGGTGGCGGATTGCCCTGTCTCGCTGTTAAAGTCGTACCCTTTAAACAAATAGCACCAACATCCCCGAAATCAAAACCTTCAAGTCTGGCTAAATCCTCACCAAAACCTACACAACCAGATAACAATACCACTGGATTGGCTAGTTGAATTCCGGCAAAATCTACTTTTAAATCTGGCTTGCCCAATGGATCTGCTCCATAAATTTATTGCTTTTTGTCAAGATAAACCTAACTAACTTTTTTATAAAAAATTACGCCTCTTCCCAATCAGGAAAAACCACACCATGGCTTGCTAAAATCTCCCCAACCTCACCAGCAATCTTCCTCAAACCCTCTTGACTGTCAGCCTCTACCCTCGCAACTAACGCTGGTTGTGTATTAGACACCCGTAACAACCACCACCCCCCAGGAACCTTCACCCTCACACCATCAACATCTGAAAAATCAGACCCACTCTCCTGCTGCTCCTTTAAGACCCGTTCCATAACCTGGAACTTTCTCTCGTCAGGACAATCAATCCGCATTTCAGGAGTAGCAAAAATCGTCGGCAAACCATACAAACGCTCAGACAAAACAGATGGCTGAGACGCCACCAACTCCACCAGACGTACCGCTGCATAAAGAGCATCGTCAAAACCATAATAACGGTCAGCAAAAAACAGATGACCACTCATCTCACCAGCTAACGGCGCTCCCGTCTCACGCATCTTGGCCTTCACCAACGAATGACCCGTCTTCCACATCAACGGCTCCCCACCAGCATCCGCTATAGCATCAAATAAAAGTTGAGAACACTTCACATCCCCAATAACCATGGAACCAGGATTAACCTTTAAAATCTGCCGACCAAATAAAATCATCAAACGGTCGCCCCAAACTACCCTGCCCTGCTCATCCAACGCTCCAATACGATCACCATCACCATCAAAAGCTATACCCAACTCAGCACCCGTCTCGCTCATACGCTGCCTTAAAGATACCAAGTTTTTAGGAACCGTAGGATCTGGATGATGGTTGGGAAAATTTCCGTCAACCTCAGGAAATAAAACCTCACTGGTAACAGCAAAATTCGCCAAACGCCTACTCAACCCCGGTGCTGCAACCCCCGTTACACCATTGCCACAATCAAAGATAACCTTCAAAGGTCGACCCGGAATAAAATCACTCACCAACCTATCTAGATAAACATCAATTATAGACTCCTGCCTAACCTCTCCTTGCTTAGCTGCCAGAGGCGGTACTCCCTTCAACAGAGCTTCCTTCAACGTCTGAATCTCCGCCCCATAAACCGGGCTGTTACCACGCACCATCTTTATACCGTTATAATCCGGTGGATTGTGGCTACCTGTTAACATAATCCCAGCATCTGTAGCAAAATGATGGGTGGCAAAATAAAGAGTAGGTGTCGGTGCTAAACCAATATCAACAACATCCACACCACCCCGACAAAGACCTAAAGCTAAACTTTTTGCCAAGCCCGGCGAAGAAAGACGACCATCACGAGCTATAGCTACCGATAGTTTTTTCTCACCTGTTTTATCCCGTAAATGAGCCGCAAACACCCGACCAAAATCCACCAACAAATCCTCTGTTAAATCCTTGCCAGCTATGCCACGAATATCATACTCACGAAACATGTGTTGGTTGAAATTAACCATCTCTATCGTCCTATACCTATATATTGAAATCCATTTTGCGCCATTGGTTCAGGATCATAAATATTGCGGAAATCAAAGAAGATAAAACGGCCATCATCCTGAGCCTTCATAACCGATTTCAACCTCTCCAAATCTAAATTACGAAACTGGTTCCACTCGGTCAAAATAACCACCGCATCAACACCTCCACACGTCTCATACGCATCGGTTTTATAATCTATACCCGTCATCAAGCCAGCTGCCGCTTTCATACCCTCCGGATCATAAGCCGCAACCTTGGCCCCTCGCTTGATCAACTCAGGCAATATAGTCAATGCAGGAGAATCACGCATATCATCGGTGTTGGGCTTGAATGTCAAACCCAGCACACCCACACTCAAACCTGCTAAATCATCACCTAGAACTTTAAGAATCTTTCCTGTCATCCTCTCTTTTTGCTTTTTATTGGCCTCAATAACAGCATCAACAATTGTTACAGGTTCGTTGTTGGCAACCGCAGTCTTAGCCAAAGCCTGAGTATCCTTGGGAAAACATGACCCACCATAGCCAGGTCCAGGATGAAGAAATTTTTTACCAATCCTTCTATCCAAACCCATACCCTTGGCTAAATCATGAACATCCGCACCCACCGATTCACAAAGATTTGCAATCTGATTTATAAAGGTGATCTTGGTCGCCAAAAATGCGTTCGCAGCATACTTTGTCAACTCAGCAGTCGCTATATTGGTTATCAATACCGGAGTCTCAATTAAATATAACGGACGATACAGACTCTTTAAAATCTCAGCTGCCCGACTATCCTCAACACCAATAACCACCCGATCAGGTCGCATAAAATCTTCAATGGCTGCACCCTCACGTAAAAACTCAGGGTTGGAAGCCATGGCAAAATTGGCGTCGGGATTCTCCTCCCTCACAATTCTCTCAACCTCCGCCCCCGTACCAACCGGTACTGTGGACTTGGTCACAATAACCGTAAAACCCTTCAAACCCTTTGCCACCTCTCTGGCAACTTTATATACAAACTGCAAATCAGCAGCTCCATCACCACGCCTCTCAGGAGTACCAACCGCAATAAAAACCACATCGCTCTTACCAACCTCCTCAATGGTATCGGTGGAAAACTCCAACCGCCCAGCAGCATAGTTTCTGGTAACCAAAAGATCCAAACCCGGCTCAAAAATCGGAATTATCCCCTTTTTCAAATCCGCAATCTTATCAGCATCATTATCAACACAGGTAACATGGACACCAAACTCAGAAAAACATGTTCCTGAAACCAAACCGACATAACCAGTACCAATTATTGAAATCCGCATTGCAAAAATTCCACCCACTTATTTAATGTTTTATTATCACCCTTCAAAAACAGCTTGCAAAAGCAACTTAAAAAGGAAATTATATTTAACTCCAATCAGCCAACTGCTTTTTTATAAAAGGCAGAAGTTCATCACGCATCTCACTACGCTGCAAAGACAGGGCTAAATTTGCCATCTGATAGCCCGTCTTATCCCCACAATCATATCGGACCCCCCTAAAGCGATAACCAAAAACCGACTGCTGCTCTAATAAAGCCGATATAGCATCGGTTAATTGAATCTCCCCCCCTGCTCCCTTCTTACCATTCGCCAAAAGAGGAAAAATCTCCGGGGTTAAAATATAACGACCAATCAATGCCAAATTTGAAGGCGCTACCTCTGGTGACGGTTTTTCAACAAAACCCTTGGCCCTTATAATATCGTTACCATCATCAAGTTCAGGATCATAAGGATCAATCACCCCATACAAATTTGTCTGCGATGGTGAAACCTCCATAACCGCTATAAGAGAAGCTTGTATCTCATCAAACTGCTCAACCATCTGGGTTAAAACAGCCGATGTTGAACCATCCGTCCAGATTAGATCGTCCGGCAGAAGTACCGCAAATGGCTCGTTACCAACAACAGGACGAGCACACAATACAGCATGCCCCAACCCCAATGGCGCACTCTGACGAACCGCACTGATAGATTTTCCCTGGGGTGGAGCAATATCCTTCACCAGTTGCAACAGCTCATCCTTGCCCTTTGCCGCCAAAGCCATCTCCAACTCAACATGTGAATCAAAATGGTCCTCCAAAACCCCCTTACCACTACTAGAGACCAAAACAACCTGCTCAATACCTGCCGTAAACGCCTCCTCAACCACATACTGAATCAACGGACGGTCAACAACAGGCAACATCTCTTTTGGGATGGATTTGGTAACTGGCAAAAAACGGGTCCCCAAACCCGCTACGGGAAGTACAGCAGTACGAATGGTCATTTAACATAAACCTAAACTTGAGGTTGAAACCAACAACTTGCCTACATGTAATTTCCAAGGCCACTATAAAATAACGAATCTTAGATTTTTTTGCCAGTTATGATTTTATATTCGGCTGGATAATATTTTAGGATTTTCTATGGGAAGCCAAAAATTGAGAAAACGCTGCTGTTGGTAGAGGTTTGCTGTAATAATAACCTTGAATTTCATCACACCCTTCAGACTCTAGATATACCTGCTGTTCACCCCCCTCAACCCCCTCAGCAACAACTCGTAGACCCAAACCTTTTGCAAGGGAGATAATTGACTCGATAATTGCAGCATCCTTTGAATCAGATGTCAAATCACGGACAAAAGATTGGTCGATTTTCAGGGTGTGAATTGGAAAACGTCGTAAATAGCTCAAAGATGAATATCCGGTACCAAAATCATCAACAGCTATCGAAACCCCCAAAGAACGAAGCTGCTGCATAACATTGATAGCCTCATCAACATCATCCATCACCATACTCTCTGTGATCTCCAACTCCAACATCTCGGAAGGCAGCCCGGTTTTGTTCAATATATGTTGAACTAAATCAACCAAACCCTCTTCACGAAACTGCCGAGCCGATAGATTAACAGCTACCTGCAGTGGCCCATAACCCTCATCCAACCACACTTTGGTCTGCCGACATGCCGTTTTTAAAATCCACTCCCCCAGAGTAATAATCAGCCCGGTCTCCTCCGCTATGGAGATAAAATCGTTGGGAGGAATCAGCCCTGTTTCCGGGTGCTGCCACCGTACCAGAGCCTCCATACCAACTATTTTGTTATCGGTTAAACTTAACTTTGGCTGGTAATAAAGAACAAACTCCTCCTTATCCAGTGCCAAACGTAAATTTTTCTCAAGATGCAAACGCCTGTCCGCCTGCTTACCCATCGCCTCAGTATAAAACTGATATCTATCTCGCCCAGCTGCTTTGGCACGATTTAACGCCATATCGGCATATTTAATAAGGGAATTGGCATCTTGAGCATCATCAGGGTACATGGTTATGCCAGAACTGGCAGTTACATATAGCTCATGCTCGTTGATCTCAAAAGGCAGTGCTATTACACCAAGAAGCTTTTGAATGACAATTAACGCATCCTTAACCAGATTAATACCACGAATTATAAACCCAAAAGAGTCACCACCCAAACGACAGATGGTATCACCCTCTCGAATAAAATCCTGAAATCTACTTGCCACACTCTTCAACAACAGATCACCACTACCATGACCTAGACTGTTGTTGATATTTTTAAAATGGTCCAAACCAAGAAACAGCACCAAAACCTTGCCGTTGGTTCGAGAAGCTATGCTAATAGATTGATTTAAACGATCAAGGAACAAATCACGGTTGGGAAGACCTGTTAAAGTATCGTGGTAGGTCCTGAATTTTAGCAGCTTCTCACGGGCTTTGATGTCTGACAAATCATGAAAAACAGAAACATAATTTGTCACCACACCAGAACGATCAGAAATTGCCGTTATGGTCTCCCACTGGGGATATGCCTCACCACTTTTGCGCCTGTTCCAAATTTCACCCTTCCAAGCTGTGCCATCCTGCAATGCCGCTTTTTTCTCCTTGGAAGATTCATCGTTTTGATCAGACGAACAGAGAAAATCTATAGAGCTACCAATGGCCTCTTTGTCGCTATATCCGGTTATGGTGGTAAACGCATTGTTTACTGTTTGGATAATCCCCTTGGCATCGGTAATCACCACCCCTTCAATGGCACTCTCAAAAACCTGGGTGGTCAAGGTCAACTGGGCCTCGACCTCTTTCATCACACCACCAAATACCGATGTAGCAATCTTCAGGTGATCCTCAGCATCCCGTTGACGGGATATATCATGGACCGTACCAATCATCCTCAGCTTGCCAGTGGTGTTACCATCAAAAAACGGCTCACCCAAAGCTCTAACGGTACGTTGCGAACCGTTGGGCCTTAAAACCCTGTATTCCGTAGAAAAAGATTGGCGGTTTTGCAACGACTCCCGGGTTAATCTCTCCAACTCAACCCGATCATCAGGATGCACACGTTCCAGATAGTCACTAATACGTCCACCAAACTCACCCGGTTTTAAACCAAAAATATTGGACAACTCATCCGATATGGTAATTTTGTCAGATACCGTATCCCACTCCCAGTTGCCAATATGGGCAATTTTCTGGGCAATTTTCAAAGTCTCCCGCTCACCTTTAAGACGACCAGCAAGACTCTCAATTGTACGGAGATCACGAAATGCTCTTAAGGCTGTTGTTACAGCAGTTATCAACTGTTGACTAGAGAGATCAGTCTTCTCCCGATAGTCGTTGATGTCATACATAGAGATAATGTCCAACTCTGGAGCTTGACCCGCATGACCAGTACGTAAAATAATCCGTACAAAACTATTTCTTAACTCATCACGTATGGTTCTTACCGCTTCTAATCCAGCATTATCACTCTCCATAACCACATCAAGCAATAATACTGCAATACTAGGGTCATCCTCCATTATCCGGCAGGCATCCTTGCCAGAAAATCCACTTATTATCTGAACTCCACGATCATCAACCACCAACTCACGCAAAACCATATTGGTCAAGCTATGAATATCTTTATCATCATCAATAACCAGGATTTTCCACGGATCGCCATTAATCGGTGTGACAGAAGTGACATCTAAACTCTCTTCTGCAAAGCGCAGATCACTTTCACCATAATCACTTTTATCACTATCTCTGTCTCTATTTTCCTGCATTTCTCTCTGCTTTGTAACTCTATGTAACTCAATTATAAATAGTATTATAAAATTATCATTAATTGTCAAAACTTAAATTAAATAACACCCTATGACGAAGAAGCCAGAGGCAACTCCACCTATAAAAGATCATCGCAGCCTAACACAAAACAAGGCAATATTTCAAATATTTTTACAAACGCCATCATTAGCAAAATCTTATCTTTGCCATACAGTTAAGTGAACAACCAATCATACAACCTAACATCGTTAAACAACAATCATACTTTAGGCAACTTTGTCTCAACCCATAATCAATTCAAAATCTTTGCTGTAAAATTTCTCATTATAAAAACTATAGTATATCAACAATACTCCCCACCATGAAAACACTGACCGACATCCCAATATTCCAGGCTGGACGCCACCGCGACATGAGTGGTGCGTCTGTAACTATCAATGAGGTAGATCTGCAAAAAACTGTATCTACCTACCAACCTTCGCTACATGAAGCACCTTTAGTTATAGGACACCCACAACATGACGCTCCAGCTTGGGGCTGGGTTGCAAAACTCCGCGTAGAAAACGGCACTCTACTGGCCTCGGTTAAACAGGTTGACCCTGACTTTTCTTCAACCGTATCAGCAGGACGCTATAAAAAAGTTTCCGCCAGTTTTTACACTCCAGACGCCCCGAACAATCCGGTTCCAGGAACCTATTATCTTCGTCATGTTGGCTTTTTAGGAGCCCAGCCCCCGGCGTTAAAAGGGTTGGGGGAGGCCTCTTTTAACGAAAAAGAGATCGGCATAATAACCATTTCAAAA
>JADFZS010000132.1 GCA_015232405.1 Magnetococcales bacterium
TACACACCAATTTGTGTGATAATATTCAAGCGTTCAGGTTTTTTTAGTTTTTTTTTTTTGATTTTACCACTCTGGTAATTGTGGATTATTTTATACAAAATACTCTGTTTTTGTATAGAAGGTGCAGTCTATGATACTATAAAAAAATGTTCCCGACTCCCTGATAGTAGGGCATGAACAAATTGATGGTCAGCATCAAGTGCTGTTTTCCATGTTCGCAGATATAAAGCAGACAACCGTACAAGGTGCTGATATATTTAATCTAGACGCTATTATTGGTGACCTGATTGCATATGTTGACTCCCACTTCAGGACTGAAGAGGAGTTGATGATGGCATCCAAATATCCTGATCGTAGGCACCATATATATGAACATAAAACAATGAAAGCCCACGTAAATGGTTATTTGATCAGGTATAACTCCGAGCTTGAGAGCAAACTGGAAATTGCCATTGATATCAATGATTTTATCAAGTCATGGCTTATAAACCATATATCTATTGAAGACATAAAGCTAAGCGAACACCTTAATAATAACAATCCAGGACGAAAAAATATATAGAATGTCACCTCACGGATAATGATGGCGGGGTGTGGAATGGTTTAACATGCAGGTTTTTGTGGTATATCTAACAAATAATCTTACAAACTAATAATTTTTTGCTGCAATTCCAACACAACTGCGGTCCAAGAAAATTATATACTGAAATATATTGTTTATGATTTGCTTATTGGTTAAGGAGTATTTGGCATGAACTGGTTTAACTCTCTTGGTTTTGCAAAAAAAATCATCGCCATGTTTGCGGTCATTTTTCTTGCGGCCATGTTGATAATGGGATTTGTGCTTGTCAACCAGATTGTGGTTGATTTTAAACATGAAAAAACGTTGATATCCCAAGCCATCCTCAATCAAGGGGACGTTGTGCGCAAGAGTCTTGGTGAAGCTTGGAAGGGGGAATTTTTTAAAGATCAGATTTGGGATGAAGCAAAAAAGTGTCGAAAGGAGTCATCCAACTCAGACAGGCTGTCATGTGCCAGACAAACCAACCTGCATGGCATGATTCCCGTCATCATGATGCTTAAATCCGGCGACAAGGCTGCCAAGGATGCCGGGTTTGTCTTAAGAGCCGCCAAAAAGAGTCGTCCCCGTGACCCCAATGCACAGGCGACTGCCGCTGAAATTCGTTTGATGGAACGGATGCAAAAAGAGAGAGTCACTGAAATTGCGGTAGAGGATGTCGAAGCTGGACAGTTTATCTTTGCAAAGGAGATCAAGGCTGAGAAGGGTTGTTTGATCTGCCACGGCACCCCTTCAACCAACCCGGAAGGTGACAACTTTGACGTGTTTGGCTTTGACCTTGAGGATTGGAGGGTTGGTCAACAAATTGGAGTATTGACCCTTACCGCCCCTCTCTCGGAACTTCAGGAGGCTGAGAACGGTGCTATATTGGATGTGCTGGGTCTGGTGGTGGTATCCTTGCTGATTGGCGGTGGTGTTTTCATAGCGGTAATAAGAAAGTTTGTCCAACGTCCCGTAACCCAGATTTCAGAAGGCTTGGTAAAATTTGCCCATGGCGACCTGTCGGCCTATGTGGAGGTGACCTCTGCCGATGAGGTGGGAGAAGCGGGCAAGGCACTTAATCGTGCTGCGGCAAAATTACAGGAAGTAATCGGACAGGTGACAGATTCTGTTGAAAGCGTTTCGGCTGGCAGCGAGCAGCTTTCAGCCAGTTCTGCCCAAATTGCCGACGGTGCTACCAGACAGGCCGCCAACATTGAAGAGACCAGCTCGGCCATGGAGCAGATGTCGTCAAATATTTCCCAAAACACCGACAATGCCACTCAAACAGAACAAATAGCAGGTAAAGCAGCCGCTGACGCACAAGAGAGCGGGCAAGCGGTTTCTGAAGCGGTCAGTGCCATGCGAGAGATTGCTGACAAAATTTCAATTATTGAAGAGATAGCTCGTCAAACCAATCTATTGGCTTTGAATGCCGCAATTGAAGCGGCGCGGGCTGGTGAACATGGCAAAGGGTTTGCCGTGGTAGCTGCAGAAGTTAGAAAACTTGCAGAGCGCAGCCAATCCGCAGCCGGAGAAATAACACAGCTTTCCACCTCCAGCGTTCAGGTTGCGGAAAAAGCAGGTGAGTTGCTGAGCAGATTGGTCCCGGATATCCAAAAAACGGCAGAACTCATACAGGAAATTTCTGCCAGCAGCACCGAACAAAATCAGGGTGCTGGGCAGATAAATGAAGCTATTCAACAGTTGGATCAGGTCATTCAGCAAAATGCCGGCGCATCAGAGGAGGTGTCGGCTACCGCTGCCGATCTTTCACAACAATCCAACGAACTTTTAAGGGCAACCGCATTTTTTAAACTTGACTCCAACAGGGCTTCAAAATCGACAGCCCCAGGCTATCAAGCGCAACGCCCACCCCAAAAACAAAACATTGCCCAGCCGCAAACCAACTCCCGGATGATTGCAAACAGACAATCACCAGTTAGGAACGACTCCGCCGACGATGAGTTTGAAAGCTTTTAATATCAAGCTTGCAATGTGTTTGAAAGCCATGCATATGGGTTGTTGAACAGCCCATGGCATGGCTTTAAAACGTAAGCAATCAATTTTAAGCTTAGGTCAAGAGCTTTCCAGGCGGCAGCGGTATATTTGCCAGGGGAGGAGTTTTTCATAATCTTCTTTCTGAACCAGCCAAGACTTGATTTGTCATTCGTGGTAGATTGTAAAAATTGCTTAGGAGAGGTACAAGATATGAGTGCTGAATAAAAAATCGGTTAGAAAGTGGTGATTGTTTATGTGTTGTGAGATGGCAAAATGCTAGTTTTTCCAGATAAATTTTGCTTTGGGACCAAGGCCGAAACCTTGGAACGTCTTGGTCCACAACTTACAAAGTGTCATATCCCGGACCATTGGCGTTTTCCGGTGTCTGACTGGCGCAAAAATCCTGAAAAAATAATTGCCGCCATTGCACAACGGTTTGGCGATAAAAAGATTATAATCCGCTCCTCAACCCTTGCTGAGGATCAATGTTTCACGGCCATGGCAGGAGCATTTTTATCCATTGCCGACATTTCACCTGCTGCGGCTGATGAACTCAAGGATGCCATTGAGAGGGTAATAGCCAGTTATAGCCGGGATGAGGCGGCAGAGGAGACCCTTGATAACCAGGTGCTGATCCAGGTTCAGATCCACTCTGTCTCCATGAGCGGTGTTTTGTTTACCCACGACCTCAACACCGGGGCTCCCTATTATGTAATTAACTATGATGATGAGACCGCACGCACTGACAGTGTGACATCTGGCAACGGATACCGAAATCGCACACTTCTCATCCATCGCAAATCATGGCGAAATATTGGTTCCAGCCGCTTCTATGCCCTGTTGGAGGCGGTAAATGAAATTGAAAACTGTATTAAACATAATTTTTTGGACATTGAGTTTGCCCTTGGTGCAGATGATCAGGTTTATCTTTTTCAGGTACGGCGTATTACTACCCAACCAAACTGGAACCGTGGCCTGACCCTGCGTATTGAAGATGCTATTTTGCGTGCCGGGGCGGTGGTTGCAGAACGGTTTCGTGCCCTGCCGGGGGTGTTGGGGGATAGTACAATATTTGGTAGGATGCCGGATTGGAATCCTGCTGAAATAATTGGCAGTGCGCCAAGACGGCTGGCTCTATCCCTCTATCGGTATCTGATCATGGATCGGGCATGGCGGGTGGCCCGCGCTAAAATGGGTTATTCCGAGCCGATGGGGTGGCCTTTGATGATCGCACTTGGCGGTCAGCCCTTTGTCGATGTGCGGCTAAGTTTTCACTCATATCTACCTTCTGGACTTCCTGAAACCATCGGCAAAAAATTGGTCAATGCCTGGCTGGCCCGGTTGCAAGCCAACCCGCATTTGCACGACAAGGTTGAGTTTGATGTGGCAATCACAACCCTCTCCTTTGATTTTGAGCAACGTGTAAATGCACAGTTTCCCGATATATTGGATGCCCAAGAGCTAACCATATTCAAAGACCAACTTGGAGATGTCACCCGCTCGCTGCTAAACGGAAGCCTGGCTTCTGTCAAGGCACAGTTAAAACTTATCAACTCATTGCCAGCCAAACGCAAAAATCATCTTGCCGGTATGATTGAGCCAAATCTGGCTGTGGTCTCCGCTCTTTTGGAAGATTGCATTGAGTTTGGCACAATTCCATTTGCCATTCTCGCCCGTCACGCTTTTATAGCAGAGAGTTTTTTAAAATCCCTGGTTGGCAGGGGAGTTTTTACAAATCAAGAAATAGAACGGTTGCGCCGCTCGATTGCAACGGTGGCAGGTGAATTTATTCGAGACCTGGAGCAGCTCAATGATGGAAAAATGGATAAGGATCTGCTGCTGGAACGCTATGGACATCTGCGCCCGGGCACATATGATATTTTGTCGTTACGTTATGATCAACGTGACGAGGCAGCCATCGTCTTTAATCGCGAACAAACCGAACAGTTGCAAGCGGATCCATTTATATTGTCCGACACCCAACAACAGGGGATGACCGAACTGCTGGCCGAATACAGCTTTGATCAGACACCAGATGAGTTGCTTGATTATTTTCGGGCCGCCATCCAAGGCCGGGAGTATGCAAAATTTATTTTTACCCGATCAATCAGCGATGCTCTGGAAATTATTTCAGCCTGGGGTGAGCGCACCGGCCTGAGCCGGGAAGAGCTTTCCCATATTGATATCCGCCACATTTTAGATATCCTCTCCATGGCTCAGGGCCGCACAACTGAGGATTATTTGCGGCGATTGTCCGTGAACGGAAAAAATGAACATGAGGTAGCGATTGCCTTGCGCTTGCCGCATCTGATTAGCAGGCCATCGGATTTGACAATTATCCCCCTCATGCTGGATCACCCCAACTTTATCACCAGCAAAAAGGTCTCTGGGCCATGGGTAAGGGTAACAGGAGCAATGGTAAACCCACAGGAAATTGACAATAAGATAGTCGTTATCGAGAGTGCTGACCCCGGATTTGACTGGATTTTTGCTCGGCATATTCATGGGTTGATTACAAAGTTTGGCGGGGCAAACTCCCATATGTCCATCCGTTGTGCTGAGTTTGGGTTGCCTGCCGCAATCGGCTGTGGGGAACAAATTTTTGATCAGGTGTTGCAAAGTCGATATATCGAAATCAACTGTGCCGAGGAGCGAATCGTTCCGATTTGCTGATAAAACATGTCCCTACATATTGCAATCACTCAGCGGGTTGTCAAAAACGCCTCCTATGCCGAAAGACGTGATGCACTGAGTCAAGAGTGGGCATCCTATCTGCACGATATATTACCAGAAGCCATTCTTGTGCCCCTACCAAACCACCCTGGGGTTGTGGCAAAGTGGGTGGAAGCCATAAAAATTGATGGTGCGATCCTCTCTGGCGGCAATAGTTGGGGAGAGGCACCAGAACGGGATGCAACTGAACTTGAGCTTATCGCCTGCTGTCGAGCGGCCATGATTCCGCTGCTGGGGGTATGTCGCGGAATTCAGGTTTTAAACAAGCTGTTTGGTGGCAAAGTTCAGCCCGATCTAATGGCTTTAAACAAAACCGGCCATGTCGCCTGCAATCATAAAGTCAAATTGACGGGCTCGCCATTTATCGGGTTTGCAGATGGAAGGTCAGATATTATCACCAATAGCTTTCACGACTGTGGTATATTGCAGCGCGATGTTGCACCACAGTTAATTCCCTTTGCAGAGACAGATGACGGTGTTGTTGAGGGGATTTTTCACAAAAACGAACCAATTATAGCCCTCCAGTGGCACCCTGAAAGAGTTGGCCAATGTGCTGATTTTGACCGACAACTGATTAAAAAGCTGTTCCGTAACGGCAAGTTTTGGACAGATTTGCAAAAGGATTAAACATGAAAGCCATTATTCTGGCCGCTGGCCGTGGTAGTCGCATGCAGGAGATGACGAGCAGGCAGCCCAAATGTCTGGTAAAACTTGCCGGTCATCCCCTGTTGGAGTGGCAACTGGCCGCATTGCGCGGTGCCGGAATCTCTGACATTACCATTGTAACCGGCTATCAAGCTGAACAGTTGACCGGCCATGGCACAAAAACCGTCCACAACAGTGAGTGGGCATCAAGCAATATGGTGGTCAGCCTGCTGCATGCTGCTCCGCTGATTACCGGCCCCACAATAATCGGTTATTCAGATATTGTTTATGATGCAATGATTGTCCGTGACCTTATGGATGCCAAACATTGTCCACTGTCTCTAACATATGATCGGGACTGGCTCAATCTGTGGCAACGCCGTTTTGATGACCCGTTGCAGGATGCCGAAAGTTTCACTATAACCCCAGATGGAAGAGTCACCAAAATTGGTCAGCGCGAGAGTGTTGCCGACAAAATCCACGGGCAATATATGGGGCTGCTGAAAATTGATCAAACTGCAATGGGGTGGATCAAAAATTTTATCGACGCAAACCCCACCTTGCGTAACCGCCTCGATATGACGGCACTACTCTCGGCAATGATTGCAAACGGGCATCCAATCCATGGGGTGCCAATATCTGGAGGCTGGTGTGAAATTGATCACAGCTCCGATCTTGTTGTAGCAGAAAAGATGGTTGAAGAGGGACTGCTCTGCTATCCGTCAAAGGCATAATAATTTTAAATCATAGGCAACAAACCAAGATGATTTTATGGATTGTCGGCATGTCCGGTGCCGGAAAAACGACTATAGGGCGACAGCTCCATACTCAATGGAAAAAACAGGCCCCCAATACTGTCTTGGTGGATGGCGATGACATGCGTGCTATCTTTGCCCACAATCACAGCCCGGCCAATTATACCGTTGCCGGACGGCGCGAAAATGCCGAACGTATAGTTGAGCTTTGCCTCTGGCTAGACCGTCAAGGCATAAATGTAGTCTGCTGTATACTCTGCATTTTTGATGATATTCTGCTTAAAAACAGGGAGCTTTTTTCCAACTATTTTGAGATATTTGTGACAGCTCCCATGAAAATCCTTGAACAGCGGGATGTAAAAAATATTTATAAGCCTGCACGCCGGGGAGAGATGCGCAATGTCGTTGGTATTGATATCCCATTTTCACCCCCAAAACAGCCAGACATGGTCATAGATAACAGCACCGCTGATTTGCATATGCATGCTGTGGCAGATGATATACTTAGGCAAATTGACCCAAAACATACGCATGAAGAGAGCCAATATTCCTATGCCGAGGGAGACCGCCTGACAGAGCGAAACACCTATTTTTACACCCCATTTGCCGGTGCAAGCTTTATAAAAGCCTGGAAAAAAAATCGTCAGCACCTTTTGGCTGCAGAGGCAGCTTCCGTTCCCAAACCATCGCCCGCTGCCGCACTTGATGATGGAGGCTGGGAGACTAAACTGTTGCTGGAACATTTATTGGCAACCGCAGACCAAAAAAATAGGCTGCGGGAAAAACTGCTGCAAAAATTTGAAGTAACCAAACGAATATTTACTGCTTATAATTCAGATCTCCGCCCCATTGACGGCAAAGCCTATCACGACCTATCCCTCTACCTACGTTGGGCGGAAGTATTGGAGGCGGCCTATACCAATCATTCTGGCAAGCTGCCATATCTAAATGCTCTTTTGAAAGCAATGGATATTTTAATTGCCCACCATGAGCAACTATCCGCCAACTTGAGGGGAAGGTTGGCACGGTTGGTCCAGAGGGAATATTTCCATTTGGCGGTTGTGGCAGCCCGGGTGGAGGTAACCTTATGATGATGTTGGATAGTGTTGTTTTTCTTGCAGCCAATACCGCCCGTTCTCAGGCTTATGCCCAAGCGATGGCACATAGCGGAACAAAGGTAAACACCACCATATATTTTGACAAGGCAGCCAACCCCAATCACGGCAAAACAGCGGGCGGCATCTCTTCGGAAAGCGGTCAAACAGACGTGTTCATGCCCGACCTTGACATTCCCCTGCTCGATACATGCAAAAAAATCAGTACAACCGTGCATCAGATTACCGCAGATAATATCAATGATAACGCCATTCAGAGCTATTTGGCCAACAACATATCCAAGTTTGACCTTGCCATTTTTTCAGGCTTTGGTGGACAGATTGTAAGGTCAGGTATACTTTATCTTGGCATCCCTCTGCTGCATATACACTCCGGCTGGCTGCCGGACTATAGGGGTAGCACCACCACCTATTATAGCCTCTTGAACAAAGAGTCCATGTGTGGTGTCTCGGCTATAATATTGGCACCAGACATTGATCAAGGCCCAATCGTCGCTCGTCACCTTTACCCGCTACCTCCCCCAGGTGCCAATACGGACTACCTGTATGACAGTGCCATTCGCGCTGACCTGCTGATGCGCACCTTAACCCTGTGGCAAAATGACAAGACGTTTCCAGAGCAGATTCAACAGGAACCGGAAAAGGGAGATACCTATTATGTCATTCACCCATTACTCAAACACATTGCCTTGATGTCAATTGGTCACGATTGAAAATCTAATTGCAATAACTTTGAATGCCTGCTGCCTATCGCCACCATGATGGCAAAATGGCCTATTGGTGGAACCGGCTAAGCTTTGTTGTTTTAACTTGGAAATGGCTGGTGAAATGACTTTTTTTCTATAACGGATAAATGCTGACAACTGCCGTTTATAGCTTTAAGGGAGCGGTGATGGCATGTGGGGGTAGGTGCCAAATTTATCAAGAATACGCCACCTTCCAAGCATGGTTGCATGGAGTGATTTATATGCAACCGTCTTTTCAAGGTTTGGATAGTCCTTTGGAAAATCTCGGGATAGTTTTAATTCAAAATCCAACGGTTTATCCAAAAGTGGCCTGATTTTTTGAAGATCTTTGATAAAATCATCCTGCTGCTCCCTGACATAACCAAACCTTGCACTCATGGGATAAAAGAGGGTCTCCAGGATAAAACGATCATTTTTACCAAATATGATACCAGATTTGCGCCTGATTGGCTCATCCTTACCATGATCGGCGGTTTGAGTTCTGCCAAACAATACGCTGCCGGGATCTCCCCACCATTTCAGGCCCTGCATTGTCGATTCGTACAAAGATGAAGATTCGGCAATTCCCAACCAGGAACACAAACGCCCCATGGCCTCCTTGGAATTTTTTTTGATATCCTCCAGACGAACTGCAACTGTATCTTGCTCGACAAATTCCAGGCAGTTCATATCCCGCAGCATAATTATCATACGTGCCGTAATCTTTTCATATTTTTTATATTCGTTTGTGTAAATGTTGTTGGTCACCGCGCTCAATGCCCATGATTCACACGATTTGACGGGGTCACGAATGATCATCAAAATTTTGGTTGCCGGAAAATTTTTTATCAAATTGCTGGTACAAAATGGCTCAATCTGATGAATATGGTTGAGTATAATCTTTTTATCCTGAAAATCATTGCCAATTGCGGCATCATAAGCGTTGTGTACATGTTCAAAAAAACTACCATGATCAACTGCACTCTGAGTGCTTAAAATCTTTTGAAGGTTGGACAAAAACATATCCCGATCAACTTGCAGGGGAGTGTCATGGTTTGCCCCCATTTTATTAAAACCCTCGGCAACCCCAACACCGCCACTGCCTTTGCCATAACCGTCGCTTATATATGGTGAGGGCGGTTTTTGCGGATCCCTGGCATCAAAAAGAACCCGATACAGTTGTGCAAATTGCTTGGGAGCTTCTTGAATTCCCTTGCTGGCAATGGCTGACCACACCCCCCTGCCAAAATAGCCGCTGGCATACACTCCAGGTGTGGTTGAAATTTCAGGGTGGTTATCCAACATGCTGTGGAGCAACCCTGTCCCGCTACGCCCAAAACCCACCAAAGCGACCATTGTTTTTTGATGCCGTGGCTGGCTCCTGGCACCACCTGCTGTTTTTTGATCGATTATAACCGTATTTTGCTCAACGCTTGGCAGCTGTTGCATTATATTTTGCTGAACAACATCCACCTTTTCACCCAATATTTTTTTTACTCTTAGCTCAATTATGGAAAGCTCAAGGGGGATGGAGCCGAAGCGTTGTGATTGCTCCTTAAATTTTGGCTGCAAGGCGGCAAAATCATCATATGATGGTATGTGCAGACCATCACTGACCAACCCATTATTGGAAACATTGCCAAAGTCGGTTAAAACATCATGGCACCTGGCCTCCAAGACAATGCCAAGATTGTGGATCGCCTTTAATAAATCAGGCTTCAAGGCAATTGCCTGTATATAGTTTTCTTTGGCCCGCTCCAAATCACCCAGTTCCGCCAGGGTATAGCCAAGATTTAAAAAGGCATCGGCAAAATCTGCGTTGAGAGAAATGGCTTTTTGCAACAGCGCGACCGCATCATGCAGCCTACCTTGGTCGGTGTAGATAATGCCGAGATTGTTTAATGCAATCGGAAAGTTGGGCAATATGGATATTGCTTTTTGAAAATATCCAACGGCCTCATCCAACCTGCCCTGCTCCTTGAGTATGTTCCCAAGATTATTGAGGGTATTTGCACAGTCAGGTCTTATTGACAACGCCCTGTTATAACTGTCGACCGCCTCATCCAAATGCCCCAAAAATGACAAAACCAACCCAAGATTATAGTGCGCATTATAAAAACCAGGTTGAATTGAAATTGCCTTTTGCAAACATTCAACACTACGTGCAAATTTTCCTTGATCTTTCAGCACGACCCCAAGATTGCTGAAGGCTTCTGCATAATCTGGATTCAGCGATATGGCTTTTTCATAATAAAGAACGGCCTCAGCCAACTTGCCCTGTCCCTGGAAGGCCATACCAAGGTTGCTCAATGCGTGGACATTATCAGGCTGTAGCTCAAGAACCTTCTGATAACAAAAAGTGGCTTCGCCAAGCCGACCGGATTGATGAAGAGCCACCCCCTGCTGTAATAGTTTTTGGGAATCGGCAGCCACTGCCCTGTTTGTATGCCCGGATTCTGCAGAATTTTTTTTGGATAGCTTTTGTCGACGTCGCCTCTCTGCTCTGTTCATATATCCCTCATTCGCAGAAAGTCACATGCAAAATAAAATGGAGATGATCATAAAAGCTGCAAAGCTCCATCGTGGTGACGGCCATTATCCTGCCGTGATCTGCAAACAGACAAATCCCGGATGGTTGGGGACAGAATCCCCAACCATCCGGGATAGTTAAATTTTATTATCTAATGCCGGAAAAACCCTTGCCAGATCAATCTTCCGCGTCACACGACTCCTCTACTATTCCAGGAGGGCTGCTGTCCTCGACCAAGGACCAGTTTCCGGCTTCATCCACTTTTCTGATCTGAAACAAAATACGACTTACCCGCATATCCTCAATTTTTAAAATTTGGATCCGGCCATTGTCGATATCGACGATGTCACCAACTTCGGGGATCCGCTCCATCCGATCAAAAACCAACCCTCCGACCGTAAAATAACCGGGTCCACGGGGAAAGGGAAAGTCCAAAATCAACTCCAGGTCGGAAATCCGCAACATGCCGTCCAACTCCCACTGACTTCCCTGCAGCTTGCGAATGTTATCATCGTCTGTGGCAAACTCGTCAAGATATTCACCGCCAATTCGATTGACGATATTATCCGGGGTCAACAGCCCCATTACATCTCCATATTCGTTGACTACGATTCCAAGTTGCCGACTGTTGATCTTAACAATCCTAATATGCCTTGTCCAATATAGTGCTGCTGGGAATTATAAACGGGTCTGTCTCCATAAAATCGGTAATGGGGCGGACCAAAAGTGATTCCAGGTTGTCGCAACTTCTATCCAGGGCATGCATCATTTTTTTCACCTTGACCACCCCGGCTATCCGATCACCATCCATAACCGGATAACGGCGATGGTTGGATATGCTGAAAATGTGCAGTGCTTCCCTAAAATTGGCATGGACCGGAAACGAATTAACCAAGGTAGCCGGAATCATCACCGACTCCACGGTCTCCTCGCCAAGCTCAAAAACACCAAGAAGCATGCGACCCTGATCTTTGTCAATGTTGCCGGACGAAGCACTGGCATTGACAATCATGGCCAGCTCGTCAGAGGTCATGGCTGAATGGTCATGTCCGTGGCCACCGCTATCTTCGACTATATCCCCCTGACCGCACGCAACCAACAGCCAGTTGGAAGCATGGTTCATGACCCAGATGATGGGGGTCCAGATAACATAAAGCCAGTTGATGATCCAGCCCAGCCCACAACTTAATGGAATTGCCTTATGATAGGCCAACACCTTGGGAGCCAACTCACCGCCCACAACATGCAGAAATGAGATGATCAAAACCGAGAATCAAGCCGGTGACACTAGCCCAGGAAACGGCAGCTTCAAGGGGAAGAAAAAAGCCATATAGCGATTCCAAGCCCGGTGCAAGCAACATCTTGAAAGTGTCCATTCCGATATAGCCCAGAGCCATTGAAACCAATGTGATGCCGATCTGGGTTACTGCATAAAAACGGGTTGGCTCTTCATGAAGCAGTTGAACTATCTTGGCCCTCTCATTACCCATGTCTGCCATCTGCTTGATACGACTTCGTCTGGCAGCAGTAATGGCTACCTCAGATCCGACGAAAAAAGCGTTTCCAACAACCAGCAATAAAATGGCAATGAGTTGCCCAAATAGCACAAGATCCATGAGTGTTCTTCCTTAAAAAATATGGTTAAGAAAAGCCTGACCAGCACGATAAAATAGTTGACCGGACAGCCATAACACATTTTCGTTATAAAAGCCATCTCTCATATGGGTTGAAAGTACCTTTACCGCATTAATAATCATTAACAACCCACCTACAGCCAAGTTATGCTCATTTATTTGTGCGCGACCCCATTTTCCCATGTTTATCGCAATTTCAAACATTTCACTTTTTCACTCACTACAATGCATCAATCAAAAATATGGATTAGGGCTAAACAGTGGCGAAAGGCTGATTTTTGTTGGTAGCGCTTTGCCTAGTGGCTCAACCGTGCGAAATTGACGGGTAGAGCCGTTTCAATTTGATCCGAGCATCCTCAGCTGTAAATTGCCAATCCACTTTGCATTCTCCCTGATTCCGTTCTTTTTCCCAGGCGGCAACTTCACGTACCAATGTTTCTTTATCAGG
>JADFZS010000133.1 GCA_015232405.1 Magnetococcales bacterium
GTGGCCACGTAGCGGATAGATTCCCCCACAAGCGCAGGTGCTCCAAGATAATGGTGTGCTGCCATAAGGGAAGACCAGCGAGGAATCTCATCCGGCTCAATAGGTCGAACATGGACGGCCCGAACGAGGCTGGATATATTTAGTGGAGAGGTGTGAATGGCATTGTCCATGCCGTATTGATATACTGTTTGGGTGAGAAAAGCCAGGATTTTCTGTTTTTGTGTGGTTGTTTAGTATGTTAGGACTGATCTTGACGCAGCCCTGTACACAACCCACCACAGAGATTTCTGTAACAAGCAGTTATTGAAGGAATATCACTAATTTTTCACTTCCTGTTTTTTCACCATTTTATGGCTATAAATTTCAGGTAATGTCGAATATGAATTATTCTTGAAATTCCATATTGATACAGAATTTCCTGCGGTGGGTTGTGTACCATTGTGCAGATGAACCCTATAAAGAATGAAGTTCACCAAAAATTTAACAAAACATTACACAAAAGGAACATTTTGTGTAATGTTTTTTATCCGCTCAGCTTCTCATGATCCCAGCAAAAATATTAAGGGAGACCCCGTGTTAGATATCACGGTGAGGGGTGAAAAAAAGAACAGGCTGGCAATTAATCAAGGATTGCTGTTGGAATTAAATGGTTATCTGATATTCTCAGGACATTGAGAGGAGTGGGAGGCGCCGCTCATTCGGCGTATTCAGGGAAAGTATGTGAATAGACATATTTCTGTGGAGCAAGTGAACGAGCTGTTTCACCAGTATGCACGGAAGGTTAACCTACCGAGAAAGGCTACCGTTCATTCTTTTCGGGCGACTTTTATTGCCGAGGCACTGAGGAACAATTGTCCGATTGAGGATGGACAGCAAAGCGTGGTGCACTCTTCCATATCAACCACGATATCTTACGACCATCGAAAAAAAGAGCATCGGAAGAGTGCGAGTTTTCGGGGGGTATTTTGAATCCATTCTCAATGGTATTCCGTTGAGTTCAAGATCTAGGAGATGAACAGAAATGCCTGAACGTCCCGAAATTTACAGCTTTTTATTTATCTTAGGGCATACTTATCCTTATGAAGAGATACCCTTCAATACACATAAACCTTTTACTGGTTTTGGTGGTATTACAGGAATTGATACTAAACGGTATCGGGACACTCCAGAACTGCTTGCTTTGCTTACCCGGCTGTCTCTAATAGCCATTGTGATTGGCAACTATGGTTGCAAGCCTTATGAATATAGATGTTTAGATGTTGGTAATAATGAATCTTTAGATGTTTTTGGGCGACATGATATTGAAAAGAGTCTATGTGAGACAATTGAAACGACAAAGCATTGCATCAAAAATCTAAATTGGCATGTTGATTATTATAAAGAGTTCTGGGTAAGACATCAATCTAAGAACGGCGGATGCTATGATTATGAAAGGGATTCCCTTAATTTTAGCAGTAATTATCATGCATCTCTTGCCGCTATTTATTCCCTTGAATTATTTATTGAGCATTTAAATATCCTTGTAAGGATCGTACAATACAAGGAGTTATTGGAGCAGAAAACAAATGAAGGTATTAGAGAATATAATTCAGAAAACAATGTCAAATTACAGCGTGCAAAAGAAGAGTACGACAGTATAAATCAGGAGCTTTCTCGGTGTTCTAGTGAGTTATCGGCCCTTTACATTAACATAAGCACAACTGAAAAAGAAATAAAACACCTTAAAGAAAGAGAGTCTGCTCTTGACAAATCTCTAAAAGAACTGAAGTCATCATTAGCTGATAGAGATAAGTCTGAAAAAGAACGTCAAATTAGGTTTGAGCGGATAAAATCATTGTTCCCTAAGGATTAAGGATATGCCATTTGATCACCGTAAGTTCCACGGGTTACGTAAAATAGATCGGTATACTCATGATGACGCTGAATTTAAAAATACTTATATTTTAGAAGATTATGAGCATGCCGTGAAAACTTTCGATAGTAGCATGAAAGTTTTAAGAAAAATCGAGAGTGAATTTAAGAAGGAAGCGGAAAAACAACAGAAGCTACAACTAAAAAAGTACTGTAAGCCGTACACAAAACATGGGAGAATTATTGACAAATTTCCAACTATGGCAACCGATATAAGACGAAAAAATAAAGAAATATTTGATAAAAAGGAAAATTTAAAAGTTCTACAGGATCAAAAAAAGCATTTGATTGAAAGTATCAAAAAGAAGTCAGAAACTGTTGGACGAATGGTTGATCAGGCTGGCAAGGCTAAATATTCAGACACGAACGAAAGAATAGACATGCTTTTGAGTGCTTTAGAGGTGATGCAAAAAAAGAACAAACCTCCGGGTTCTTGAGACAATATAATGCGAGATCTTGGGAATGATTGATAAACATAAGCAAGATGTTAAATGGAAGACAAGCGCTGTTGAATAGGCGATCAATCAGGTTGGTAAGGCAAAAAATTTTGGCCCGAACGAAAGAATAGATATATTCCAAGACACCTTAAATACGACGTGATAAAAATCATGAATAATGAAAATATCCCACCACAAGAAAGATTCAAAAAGATACTTCAAGATGAGCGCATTGCAGCAAACAATAGGCTTCAAGAGGAGAAAAAAATAGAAGCCAGAAGGCAACAAGAGATCAGTCATAAACAACAAGAAAAAATGGCCGCTCAGAAGCGTAGTCAGGACATAGAGAAAATACAATTATCACACGAACTTAAAAAGAGTCTAAAAGACCTTGAAGGAGAAACTCTCCTTGCAAACACAAAGCTTGAACACGAACTTATGCCAGAGAGGGTTCAAGGCGAAGTAAAAAAAGCGCTCAATTTAGCAGAAATTGCCATTCAAATGTCTGCAACAGAGATGGCACTAACCAACCAGTTGGAACAGAATCAGCACGACAGGAAGCTGGATGAATTATTAGAAATAACAACATATACACTCATGCAAAATCAGATAGCTCATGAGCAGGCAATGGAAATGGAAAGGTTAAAGTCAACCCTAAAGAGAGAGGAAGAGTACCACACAGAGATCTCTATAGCGCTTGAAAAACGTAAGTTTCGATTGCATGACGATGTGGATCCAGAATCAATCTCCGAAAAAATTAGGGATAAGGTAAGAAAAGAAGCCGAGAAAAATGCGGCTAAGAATAAAGAGCTGTAAAGTTACCACTACAATTTGGATGGAATACTGTGACATTTCTTGTTGTACGAACCATAAAAGGGCGAGAATATATCTACGAACAACATTCCGTCCGGGAAGGAGAGCGTGTCAGGTCAATCACTCGTTATATTGGACCCGCAGATCCCGTCCACAGAACCCGTAAGAGCATTGTAAGGGCACTAGGAGACACGCACGCCGTACGAGAAGGGGTAAGTCTCATCCTAAAAGACCCAGCCCCAACCATAGACCTTTCTGAGGCTATTATCGTCCAACCAGAACCAAAGCCCATTGAAACACCTGGCCAAAAATCCAAGCGCAATGGCATCATCACTGCCCGAATTAGTTTCAATTGGATCAAGATCAAGCGCACATCCTTCAAAAAAGATATAGAGGATGTTTTGCGCATGCTGAGATCGTGCAATGTTACCACTACACATTCGTTTCCTGACATTGTTTTAAAATTTGGAAAGCTCGGACATTACAAGGGGAGGTTTCAGGGACGTGAAGCCTATTTTGTCAGTATACCGTTCTTCTGTCGGGGCAAACGGGAAAAATTTAGACATCATTACCGAATAGCTCTCGCAAAGGCTATGCTGGACACTTTGGCTAAGGAAAATCCAGAAGTCTATGAAGAGTTGGCCTATCGCTTTGACCGACATTACAAAACAGCGCAAGACCTAATTACTGGGTATCTGGTAAGTATGGATCTTTCCCGAGTGGTAGAAATGTCCAAACTTTTAACCATCCGGTGGTTCAACACTATAAATGAGATCAAGGGATATGATCGAAAAGAGAAAAAACGATGGAAGTTGAAACCGGAAAAAATTGGTCTCTTCCATTACGGGAAACAGCCAGAAAGTTGGCGTGAAGAATTTTCCATGCTCTACGCAGAAAGTCGCAAAAAAGGTATTGAAAAGGTTCTCACAGAAAAAATAAGAATTTATCGAAATGCGCAAAATGCAGTAAATTTAGAAATCAAGCGGAAACTTTCATGGAAGGAAAAACCTTTCAAAAAACGCCGAGAAAAAAGGCTTAATAAACTCTTGTGTCGAGAACTCGCCACAAAGGAAATGGTCAAGCGCGTCGTCTCCATCCGGGATGCTTTTGATTGGCGCTCCCCGACCAGATCCTCATAGCGTTGCCCCCCTAAACTTCCTGCAACCATCTAGACCCTCTAGCCGAGTCCTTTGGAGATGAAAATTTGGTGAATTTCGAATTATTTTTTATGACGAGTGACGACGTTGAAGGAGGAGCGAGGAATAAAAAAGAAGGTGGGATTTACCGGAGAAACGACGACAAAGGAGGAGGAACGGAGGGGTTGGGGGAATGTTAAACTTATATACATGTGTTATTTAAAGGTTTTTAATGTCTGATATTGGGCTTTGCAAAACCCCATTATTCACCCTATAATTCACCTTTTAATTCACCCTTCTTTCACCTATTGAAATGATCGATAAAAACGCATTTTTAAACGCCCTTGAGCAAGCCTATGAAGATACTGTTGGGGAAAAGCGACACGCCAACGAGTTAGCCATAGGTACATTTACCATGGAAGAAAATCCAGCCTTGGCCACGTTCTTAATCGATCAAGTTGTCACCCGAAAAGGGAAGCTAGACACCCGCCAACAGTTCCTTAAACGATTCCAAGTTCCACTCAAAAAACCGACCCCACCAGCCCGAAGCCCGGAGCATCAACACCTCTACAGCAAGAAGTCTCTCAGAGGACAGGATAGGTTTAATTTTGAAGAGATGGAGATCGGGTATCAAATAGCCTTGCAAGCCTTTGAGAAAAAGCAGGATGATTTTGAGAGAAGAGCTGTTACACACGAAGCCATCACTCATCATTACGCTCAAGATCAAGAAGGTTATCTTCAATATATCCGGAATGCCATGGGAGAGTCACAGACAGCATTCTTCGGACGAACTCGAACTTTGTACCTCCCAGAGAAGCATCGCGCCAGGAACGCTTATGTGGTGGGGCGCGTAGGCGTTGGAAAAAGCGAAACGCTTAAAACTTTGATGCATCATAACATCAAAAACAACTCCGCCGCCGTGGTTATGCTTGATCCTCATTCTGACTTAGCCCTTGAGGTTGGGCATCTTAAAGAGCTCCGAGAAAACGGTCGACTTGTCTACATCGATCCAGGTCTCTCTCCTCACCATACTCCCGCCATGAATCCCTTTGAAATCGAAGATCGCACCCCGGCGGGAATAAACTACGCCACAAAACAGCTTTACAATGTGTTCAAAGAGTTGCTTTTAGATTCTAGTGGCATTTTCACCAATCAGATGGAAACTCTCCTCAAGCGTTGCGTCAAGACATTACTCACCAGGGGAGACGTTTCTATTCTGGACTTGTTGCGCTTTATGGATGACAACCAAAATGGAGAGTACGTCAAATTTGCCCTAGAGAACTTAGAAACCGAAAACGAACGAGAATATTTTACGCGGGATTTTAAACAGACGCGCCTCACGCAAACCAAAGATGGCATCAGAAGCAAGCTAAACAGCCTAATCACTGATCGAACTTTCGGGCTCTTTTTGACTAAACCCGCCACCTTTGATCTCCAGGCTGAAATGGAAAAAAAATCGGTTATTGTTTTCAACTTGGCTGATGACGAAAGCGGCATTTTAGGAAAATTCATCCTCGCAAGAATCAAAAATATTGCCCTCAGCCGAAAACGCACCCCAAAATCAAAGCGCGTCCCAGCATTTGTATACGTTGATGAAGCCCACTTATTTCTTACCCCAGCGGTCACCGAAACACTTAGACAGGCTAGAAAGTTCTGTGTGTCGATCTTTGCAGCCTCGCAAGCCTACGGTCAGGATATGAATGGTGCCCTCAGGGAGGCCATAACCGTTAACACCAACATCAAAATGACCAGCCGCAACAGTGACAAAAGCAACACTGCTTTTGCGGCAGATACAAAAACTCCTAAAAAAGAACTTGAAACCCTAGCCGGTGGAGAATTCATGGTGAAAATTGATCCTGTTTCGCCCAAAGAAATAGAGATCCCAGGAATCCGAGTTCATCCGCCGGAAACTCTCCTGGGCTTCAAACATGCCATGTCCAGAGAAGAGTGGAACCAGGAGATTAAAAGACAACTTGAACTCTACTATGTTCCGTTGGCTAAAGCCTCACTTCCAGAACCATCAAAACCCTCTGACAAACGTCGCACCGCGGGAAAAATTGATCTATGAGCCTACTCTCTGTTCCTAAAACCGGATCCCAAGTTATGAACGCCCTAGCCGTTTACCGCTTTCTTACCCCGGAACAAATGGCGTATGAGCTTGGAATAAGCACACATGGCTATCTACAAAAAAAACTTCTCCGTAAGTTAAGGCTTATGAAACCACAGATAATCGGGCACGTAGACCACGGGCGGAAAGAAGGGTCTTTTTCCTATTATTTGAAGAAAAAAGGTGCGGAGGCTGTAGCTAGGAGCCAGGGGGTTCCCCTTACCTCCATCAGTTTTCCAAAGGGGAATTCTGTCAATTTCGGCGATGAATTTGAACACCGTGCGGCCATTGTTTCCAGTCATATTGCATTTCGGAAATGGGCGCAAAGGGAAAGCGTGGGTGTGGATTTTTTCCACCCAGATTTTGAGAGTTTCAAAGGTCGAAAAGAGATCGGACATGCCGTTTCTCGGGCACAAGTCCGTTATGGTCGGTTTTCGTTCATGGCCGATGCCATAGCCCGTTTCACCCACAAAAAAAAACATCGTCTTTGCTTCTGGGAAATCCACCATACCACTAATCCAAAAGCCATCGCCTACAAGCTTGACCAGCATATTTACGCCATCCATGAAGAGGCTTGGAAAAACCAGTTTCAACACCATGCGGCCAACTTTGTGCTTTCAATCCACTGGCGAAAGGCCACCATGCAAACAACTATGAATCACCTTATGAAGGTTCATGATTTTGAAACATTTCTCCCCTTATTTCATTTTAACACGATTTCCAGAATCAAACAGGATTTCGCCAGCGGATGGCAAATGGCTAATAGGGTGAATTCTCCTCTTTTTCTTTCATAGCTGCTTTCTTTCGATAACATTCTTCACGAACCCTTAGTCTAATCATTGCTGACATGATTTTAGGGTTCGCTCCTATATTTAGACGGCGCTCCTTTTTTATTTGATCCTGTCTTTCTTGGGGTGCTTTCGTTGTTTCCATCCTAGCAGAGGTTTAATCTTGTTAAAGACCTTATTTAAATTTGCTTACACGTCAAATCGTCTTAACTCCTCAAATCAGGCACATAGGTTCCACAGGTCCATTGGTTCCAAATTCCACGTTAAGATAAAACTTGTCCGTGTAGCGCCGTGTGGAGGAGCTGCTGGCGAGCTTCTTTCCAAATCGGTGTCACTGGGATAGATTCAGCGGCAGGCGTTCGAGGCGAAGCGGACGAAGGTTGTCGAGAGATTTTGGGTTCATAACACTCCAACGGTAATCACCGGTCAAGTTAGGGTTCATCCCAACAAAGGTACCAAAAGTACCACAGAACCCTTTGGAATTCTGTTAGAATATTTTTGTCCCAATATCGAACGGTTTAGAGACAAACCAATGCCTGATAGGCATCAACGAGAATCAGATTTACGAGGACCGTGCCTCAGGCAAGCGCGAGGACCGGCCCGGCCTCGACGCCTGCCTCAAGGCGCTACGTAAGGGTGATACGTTGGTGATCTGGAAGCTCGATCGGCTCGGACGAGATATGGCGCACCTGGTCTCAACAGTGCGCGACCTGGAAAAACGCGGCGTTGCCTTCAAGGTGCTGACCGAGCAAGGGGTTGATATCGACACATCAACGCCAGCTGGACGACTGATCTTCGGCATCTTCGCTTCTCTCGCCGAATTTGAGCGTGATCTGATCCGCGAGAGGGTGATGGCAGGACTTTCATCTGCGCGAGCACGTGGTCGCCGGGGCGGTGCACCCTACAAGATGACTACTCAATTACCACCATATTCACTCATTGCTATTTATACAAAATTTACACAATATGGTTAACATGCTAACATTTTAGCATGTTAACGTTTCAAGGAGTGATCAAGCATGAAAATCACCAGCATCTGGAACCCCAAAGGGGGCCAAGGAAAAAGCCTGTTGTCCATCAATATTGCGGCGGCAGCGGTCGAACTCGGCCTGACCCCTGTGGTGATCTGCCAGGACCCCCAGGGCACATCCATGTTGTATTATGAGGGTGGCAACCTTCCCTTCATAGTACTTCCAGAGCCACCTAAAAAACGCATAAATGCCGACCTGATTTTGTTCGACCACCAGGCCAGCGAACTGGAAATACCAGATGCCAACCTGTTGGTCATGCCCACCATGCCAGCTCGTGACCAGTACGCCACCTGGGCCAATGCTTATGAACGAGCCAAAAAAGCCAAGGGCAAGAAAATCATCAAGGTGGTTACCAACTGCAATTACAGTCGCAAGGAAGAGGCGGAAATTGCCCAAACACTAAAACAGACCGGAGCTTTTGAGGTGAGGGCCAGCGGAGTGTTCTCAAAAGCTGCAAACGATTACTACTCTATTTTTCATCCAAAAATGAATCGAGCCTATAAGGTCAGAGAGCGCAGACAAGAAATTAATGCCATTCTGGCCGCTATTTTACAGGAGGACTGATCGACATGGGTATTCCTGATTGGATGAAGGAAGAAAACGAAAAAGCTCAGAAACAAGCTGACAACGGAGGGAGGGCTAATGCCAAAGCCCCCCACCTCGTCAAACAGAAATCCAAACAAAAAAATGAAGTGATTGTCCGTTCGGTGAAAGGCCTTCGCATCCAGAAACCACTACAAATGCAATTTGACGAACTGGTCTTCCGGCAAAAACAGGCGGGAGGCATGACCGGCCCGGAGTTGGCCGAAGAAGCCATCAGGCTTTTGCTAAAAAAATATAAGGTGAAACCACAGTGTTAACATATTAACATGTTGAAATGTTAATGTGTTAACTCGTATTGCTGGCCCAAGGTCAAAATGTGCAATACCGTCCAATGTAGTAGCTTGACTAGGTTTTCATCTGCAGCCATGACATCAGCCTCTGTGCAGCAACAATTTTGCCATGGTAGTTTTGACCCATAAGCTGCCGGGTACAAAGGAGTCTTTGGGCTTGACGTTGCAAGAAGTCGCAGTAAGTCCCCCTACGAAATCAGCCAGACCTGGGAAATCGTATGATTCTCAAGCACCCACCCACTATGCTCTCCATGTGATTTAAGCTATATGCAGTCTATTTTCCATTAAATCCATTGCCTATAAACAGCATGTATCAACGCTGTAATTTTTCTTAATCACTGCAAGATAGATATGCATGGTGTATTCTTCAGAAATCGCCGTTGTACCATAATGTTGCTGCTATAAAATTTTATTAGTTTGGGGAGTATTCATGTCTGGTAACAATTACAAAATAACCACAGCAGCCTCGAAGAAAGAGTATGCCGGAATGGTAGTTTTCTTTGGGTTTATAGGCTGTACGGTAGCACTTCTATTGCAGGTAAACCCTGTTATCATTCTCACAATATGCGCAGTGCTGTCTATAGTACATCAAATAATTTCAATTCCAGGAGAAATCTGGAACCAGCACTTTTTTCGTTCACTGCATTTACAACCACCAAATCCAGATGTTCTAGTCGAAACTCTATTCAATATGGCAAACATTGCTCGCAAATATGGTATCCTAGAGCTAGACAAATACTCCCTGTCCTTCCGCCCACTGCAAAGTGCGACAAATAATTGCGTAGATGGATCTGATCCAGATTTTTTGGAATCTATCCTTAAACAGGAAGCGAATGGATTCAAAAATGAGGTCCACTTACTACGCCGAACGGTGCTATTTGTTTTTCTCACAGTGTCCGTGCTAATTGTTGGCATGGCATTGCTGAACTTTGACGAGGAGGGCTTAATTTATCTACATGGTTTTGGTTTGTTGCTGGTGATACTTTTTGCCATTTGGAACCATTGGCGACTAGAAGTTTATGAAGCCCGGATGGGAGCATCTTACAACCTGATCACACTTGGAATAGTCGGCATTCAGAGAGGAGTGAACCCACTGATGCTCCAGGAGCTTTTACAGGCTACCGGAACATTCAACTTGATATACGAACCTGATGAACTACAGAAAGAAGAGAAAAGGGAAGGGGCATCACCGACACAAAAAGCTGTCTCAGTAGCTCTTGATCATTATCTGGCAAAATATCCGCCTGTAAAAATGAAAGAACCTGCATTCATCCCAGCAAAGAAAGAGGATGGTGTATTGGATTTATTCATGTTCTCGGACTTAGTATGTTTTGATGACAATTCCATACAGACTTTATTGCGAGAGTTGTCCAATGATGATCTTCTTTTAGCCTTGAAGGGAGCCACTCCCGAGGTAGCCAAGCTACTGATTGGTAATATCGGCCCCAAGGCTGCGATTATGTTGATAGAGGATCTTGAAATGATGGGACCAGTTCGAGCAATTGATGTTGAGGACTCTCAGCGTCATATATTGAAAGTTCTGGCACGGTTAGAGTCTGAAGGAGAGATCATAAATAGGAAGAGCCATCTATCCCTAGAGGATGCGGGCGATGGTCCGGTTTTGTCACCACACCTCTGAACTATGACTTGTCAATTAGGTGATCCATCACCCATTATGCTCTCCATGTGATTGAAGCTATATGCAGTCTATTTTCCAATACATTCACTGTCTCAAATTAGGCTGAAAAACCCCAATTTTGCGAAATGAAATTTGGAGACCTTCATTGATGTTTGATACTCACCAAATGGATAGATTCACTAGGGTTCTTGTTGCCATACTTTCATAAGAAGCCGGTGAAAATCATTCCAGGCTTTGACTCTTTTTTGTTCCAATGAGCTTTTTAGGTCATCATAGGAATCTCCGTCCTGAATGGTATTACTGCGCCTAACGATGGGAACTCTTTCATGTTCTTCGTAGGCATCAGCTATCTGTTTGAGCAGTTCGCCTGGGGTGTCCCAGAGTTGACCAAGGAGTGCTCTATAACCCGCCAACTCAGGTTTATGTTTGATTAAATCCGGGTAGCATTCATAGAAGCGGTCTATCTTTCCCCCATCGTCGTGGTATTGACGGAGAATCAACCAAATTTCAACACGATCAGAGGCGTAATCTTTCTCTGTTCTGTCTTTGGGAAGAGGTATATCTTCTACTGGGAAGTGAGAGTAGGCCAATTCCTCGACAATGTAGAGAAAGTCTTCTTCTTTGTTAAATTTAGGCTTTGCTTTTACAGGGGGAATGTCTTCCATTTTCCCCGATCCAGCAATTTTCTTAAGTAACTGAAAGAAATTAAACATTTAACTCCTCCAAGCGCAGTTTATTGATCATTGTTACTAATGTGAAAATTATTTGTCACCTTGCAGATAGCACGTCACCTCTAATCATTATTGGCTTGCCAATCCATAAATTTTGGAAGCAGGTCATCGGCATAAACCTGTTCAGAATTGAATTGGGCTATGGCAAAATCTTTCAGTGAGTAATTCTCCTCTGCATTGTCCTCCTCAAACCATTCTTTGAGAAACTCTGTGTTATCATCGGGAATATAGTGAAAAAAACCGCTGCCACGTCTTTTTGCTTCTGCGTTGTACAGCTTAACAAATTTTTCATAGTTCCACATTGGCACCTTGCTTTGTCTGGAGTGAAATAATCATTAATCTATCTGATTTTGTATATTATCTGACATACTCAGGTCATAATCAAAATTTTACCCCTAATATTATCTGCTCTTGATGCTGCATCAATGCAGCCAGAGGTGGAGAATATGAGAGATGGTGACGTTTGTTTCCGGCTTTGTCGCATAAAATTTATGATAATTCCCATATTATAATGTCTGGTCAGTGTACAATGAGGCAGTGGGAATGGAGACAATTATGGCGTTTTTTTTATATCGGCTTGTGTGCTATCCGCAAAAACCGTTTTTCCTTCATTGTGACAGGGTTGTGGGCGTAAGCTTGTTTGTCTTGTTTTTTATGGCATGCTCACCGCTAGAAGCGGCTGAAAAAAAGGATAGAGAGATTCAATCGCAGGCTAGTTCAGCAAAAACGTCTGTTAATTGGGATAATTTAGAAGCCGTACATTTCGCGCCGATAGAGGCGCGAGAATACATTTCCAAACATGGCTTAGTAGATGATGTAACGTTGTTTCGGAAAGTTTTAGGTCGTAGAGATTCTGAAACTGCCCAGTGGCTAGGTCGTCAACTACGGGCTGAAAAGATGCTGAATGTTTGGGACCTTCAGCCTGTTCATGTATTTCTCTTCCCTCCAGGCTCTCTAAACATAGTGCAGCAATTAGCAGAGGAGCGGGGCCCTGATATGCGGGTGGTGAACATGGGGCCGCTGATTCGGGCTGGTCGAGTGATATTCACTTATGGTCGAGGACCAGATTTTAATAATCAACATCCTGAAAAACGTCTTTTTGGTGCACAAGATTTGCTTAGAGTTCTGGCAATATTGTCGTTGGAACGGAAGTTTGATCCAAACAAGGGGCCTGACTGGGTAATTGATGCATATGTGTTTCCTGGACCACCTGATATCAGGGTGGATATACCAATTAAGAGGTTGATAACGGTGGGTCCTAATAAATAGCTGGATATGGAGTCTGTTTTGGTATGGTGCGAAATTCGGTTTTGGGTGCGAATGAAGGCAGAGAAGCGGGCATCGAAATGAGTTTCTACTGGTATTGCCCAAATTGTAAGAAGGAAAGGACATTTTCAGAGCCTCCACCATTTCAAAATGATACCTAGGGGGTGTGTAATAAATGCGAATATCTCGTAAAGTTAACGGAAGACGAGCACATTAGGGCGCGTTAAAAGAGGGGTAAAACCAACAAAGGCACCAATGTTTCACCAATTCCCCTTGATGCCTTATGTGTAGTAGTCAAGACTTGATCTGACAAATAACATTTTCTTACTTTCGATAATTCACCAATTCAATCTATGTTGATCC
>JADFZS010000134.1 GCA_015232405.1 Magnetococcales bacterium
TTGGTGGTAAGGGTGAAGGGTATCAGTGGTGAGTCAATCGGTAGGATTAAATAAGGCGGCGGTTTGGTGAGCTTTATTCAAACTGCAACTGGCTACCTTGTGAATTGAGAGCATGAACCAAAATGGTTGAACTTTTCAAGACCAATAATCCGGTAGAACTCTCATGGGCCAAGACCGTTCTTGAGGATGCCGGAATACCGGCCTTCATCTTTGATCTCAACATCAATTTTATCGAAGGGAACATTGGGATCTTCCCTCGTCGGGTCATGGTCAATGACGAAGATTACAATCGGGCAGAGTCATTTGTACAGTTGAAGCGACAAGAACTTGAGAGCGATCATATCCCCGTTAAAGATTGGATAGTCGAGGATTAATCACATGACAGTTACTCGCCAATTTGAATCATTTGTCTTGGACCAACTGAGTCACTTTGGCTATGTACACTCTCGACGAATGTTTGGGGGAACCAGTCTCTATGTAGATAGTGCCATGCTTGGACTACCGTTTCCACAAATCACAAATAAGATTGGATTACCAGTAATTGTGATCAAGCTGTAAGAATCAAATATGGTAAAGTTGGAGCAGACCTACAGACTAATAATCCGTAGGTCTGATTGTCTAAGAATTTGTCTAAAGCAAGTGCTAAGTTCTTGATTTTTATAGGTGGTAAATCACAAAAACCGTTAGACAGCTATACTCATATTATCAATGTTTACGGGTAGTTATAATGGATTTGCTATCGAATTTGTAATCCGTAGGTCCCGGGTTCGACTCCTGGTGCCGGCACCATATAAAACAGGCACTTAGCGAATAGCGTTAAGTGCCTGTTTTGGTTTCGGGTGTGACTTGGGGTGTGATTTTTTACTTAGTTTGGACTATACGGGAATAGACTCCCCACCCCATTTGGCAAGCTCGTCGGCTACCTGTTTGGTAGCCTCATCAATCAGGGCCTGACTCGGTTTGTCACCCTTGTCTTTGACCCAGATAACAATCTCTGTCAGAGCATCGACCACAGACTTGCCCTTCTTCACTGTTCGCCAGTTGAAAAACTCCATTAGCATCGACCTGTCCTTTTCAGGTGCTATACGGTTTATGATCTGTTCGGCCACCTGAATGGCACCAGTCATGCCGCCAACCTCATCTCTTGGTAACACTCATCCAGGACAGAGACAGGATAACTGTTGACACTGCCCCACCGCTCATCGGGAACCTTGCCAGTTTGAATTTTGAGACGTCGGCATTTTTTGGACGCAAGCCTACCTAAACGGTTAGCATATTCAAGTGGGGCCGAAACCCCTTTCGTCCGACAAAATGCCAAGGCGGTCATGAACCCGGTGTCACCATCCATGTTGGCTTGACGTTGGGCAATTTGGTCAAGCTGAACCTGTTGATGGTTTTGAGTTGACTCAACCTGACCCAAGCGTTTTTCCTGCTCAACCAACAGTTGGGCGTTTGCAAGCAACTGCTCTGCTGAGGATATGGGGGGCCGCTGGTTCGCCAACTCAAAGAATGCTTTGACCAGTTGCTTTTTGAACCCCCGGACTATTTCCGAGTTTCGCATGTAGGTCATGATCAGGGTGGATTGGTGTTCGTTGAGATTAGCGAACTCAACATCACTACCGCCGTGCTGCCCTTCCAATCTTGGTCGGATTTCAAATCTGACCAAGCCAAACTCTTCCAAATCAGCCTGATAGCGACGAACTAACTTGATTACAGACTCGTGAGAATTTTGTGTCCCCTCAGCGATAATCAGGGAGGTAGTGGTAGCTTTTCCGTCGTTAACCGCAACAATCTGTTGCGGTTCTGAACTGCTCTGTGCAATACTCATTGCGTAATTCCTTTATACAAGGGGTTTGATATTTGAAACCACCGGCTTGCGTTCCGCCAAGATTGCTGCCGGTGGTTTCGTCTTTTTTGAGCCATTACTTTTTTTATCCAAATTTAATCCTCTCTTTGAGTTGGCTGTCTTCTGAAAATAGATCCTTAAAATAAATAAGCAGTTAGCCAGCTTATCCAATAAATTCAACGTGTTATATTAACGTTTACTATGCTAACACACTCCTCGCGCCAAAGGAAACCAACCCAAGCATTATTTTTTAAAAAGTAACTGTATCTAACTGAGTTTGCTGTAAATTTTTTCTTTGCATCCCACTAAAACATTAAACAACTTTGCCTAGAATATTCAAACTATTGCAGGCACTGATAAAAAAGTTTGAGCATTCACCTTTTCTCCTTTCTTGTCTGATTCATTGTTTTTGTGCTTCTGTTGGCTCCCAACCCTCCTCCTCTTTGAAATACTTCTCTAAAATGAATTCGATATGGCCGTTCATCTGACGCTTGGCTTTACTGGCCGATTCTTTGACTTTGGCATGGAGCTCCTTATCTGAAAACTTCATCAAGTACTGTTTGCCGGTTTTGCTTGCCATATCACTTCACAAAAATCAAAAATTCCGGCTCTCCGAAGAGAGCTTGGAAAAACAGCGGTCCAAGAATTTCTTGAACTAGCTTGGGAGGAAATTAGATTGCTTGAGCACAACTCACCCGATGAAAAAGAACTTGCCACAAAAAAGCGAAAAGAATTAGGGGAAGCTTTGGCTAAGGGAGTTTGACCATAAATGAAGAAGCGGTACTGAATTCATCCTGCCTTACACCATCACCATTAGCCACGAACCACTTTAACCTGCCTCACCCCCTCCTCCTGGGTTTCCGTTCCGTCTTCATATGGGAAAGAGCGCGTTCTGTATTTTGCTTTACAACTTGGGCATTCTGTTCTTGATCTATCTATGGTAGATGTCAAAATTTGGAGCCCATTTTTTTGCAAACACACATTACAATACGGTTTCCCTTGAGGCTCACCATTATCAGTTCTTTTTTTGTAATAATATCCATTACGCTCAACCAGTTCTCTTTTTTCCTGCAAAGCTTCTTTTAGACTGCTAATCTCTTTATCACTCTCAATGGCTGACTGTTGAGCTTCAATCAGGGCAATCTTAGAGTTTGACAAGGCTTCCATCAACTCAACAATCTGCATTTTTTGTGTTGCTTCATCAAAGCTCTCTTTCACAGATTGCAATCCTTTTGCAATCTGCATCGCTCCAGTGACTCCTGCTATGGCACCTTTAATTTCTAAAATCACAAGCTCCCCCCATTAGTAAAATTACACCTCATATTTCGCCCCCCCTACATCTCCCGCCCATACCAAATACACTTCCCAACAAACCTGCCCAAAACCCCAAAGAAAGTTCAGCCACTACCCGGCCAGGAGTCACCTCTCTGCGGCGTTTTATCACCTTTTCTATGGCACTATTTAACATACTTGGATGGTGGTATTTTAAAAGCCCATCAATGGACGTATACCAATCTTCACGGCTATATGCGGTCGATAGAACATCATGAATCGAGTTTCGCAAGGCTATTTCAAGAGACTGCAGCGGTCGATATAAGGATTCTGATAACGTGGTGTTCCATTCATAAATCAAAATGGCACTGTGCAGATTACCACCTGACTGCATAGCATATGGCGACAGACGCTCTGGTGAGATCATCTTCTTAATATTTTGATTTTTCTCGTCAGAATAATCAAAGGCCATGCCTTACCGCCCCTCTGCACATTTTCTAGTTGCTATTCATTTTGGTGAAGGTATATATTGATCTTGCAAGCCCCGAGACCACCTCTACCTTTTTGGTATGTGCTCGGGGTAATTTTTTATCTGTATTTCTAACTCACCTTAACATTATTCCATTTCTCAGTGACACAGGCTACTGAAACATTTCATAGCCTGAACGATTTCAAGTGTCCATAAAGTGTCCATTTTTATTGCGCTCCACTGCGTCCCACTGCGCTACAGTGCGCAATCCTGTCTCAGCAAATAATTGTTCAAACTAAATTTAACAACAATTTCCGATATATACAAATCTATGGAAACGGATTGGCAGTCCGTAGGTCATGAGTTCGACTCTTGTCGCCAGATTGTTTTTTGTGGCTTTTTTCAACCTGATCAAAGAGTGCCTGTGTCTCTTCCGACTCTAAAGCCGTTCTGGCTTCTGTCACAAATTTTGTATCTGGCTCCAGGTCTAACTGAGCGTGACCTGTCACCCATTGTTCAAGAAGGTTGTTCACCACCATGGAAAATTTGACCCCAAGCTGGTCACAAGCTTCTTGGACTTGATCTTTCAATTCTGGGGTGGCACGGACGCTGGGAAAGGAGGCAGATTTTTTCATTTTTAATTTCCTAACCAATAGGTTGTTTACTCACACCGTTTGTATCGCATTCTGTCAGCGCAAGTTTTGTCTACTACAGCTCAATATCAAATTGTTCCACCAAAAAAATTATAACTCCTGAATTATGGTCTGAACCGATTTTAGGCTTTTGTTGCCAAAGCTATTTGTTTGCATGGTTTTTAAGAGGGTTTGCCATTTTTGGGGGGTGTTGTGTTGCAGAGCTTGGTTCAATTGTTTAAGCCACAATGGGTTTTGTGGAGCCAGTAATCCGCCTCGAGTTGGCTCAACTAAAAACAGCCCTAACTCTAGATGGGGGCTATCTTTTGGGATAATCATGGATATATCCCAGGAATTATCCGGTTTTTTTGAGTCATACAAAAAGGCTTTCCAATGAGTATGTGTTTCGGTTTTACCTTTTTCAATCCAGCCTTCATATCCCCCCTTTACCTCATGTATTGTCTCAATCTGGAACGGCCTTGCGACCGCCAGCAAAATCAGGCCAATGGATATGGAAGCCTCTTTTTTCCAGGCTTCACTTTTACAGGTGAGGTCTTGCGGCATTTGGTGTAGGGCAGGCCGCATAATATCAGGTATGCTCACTGGGCCACCAAACAAGGTATAGGTGATCTCCCTGTCCTGATCCTCTTTTAGTGGCTTTCCATCAATGTTTTGCAATCCACCAAAGACATTTTCCATGGGTTTGGTGAAGTTATCATCATTATATAGGCTTATTATTGTGCCGTCATCAGCGGTAAGAAAGATGTCGAAGCCTTGCTGTTTATAAACTCTATTGATGATTAGCTCATTATATGAAATAGGCGGCAGCGGGATCTGGATCCCGTTCCAGTTAAAACTCCAATTGGTGGATGGATTTGTTGGGCGAGACGGGGGTGGTGTTGCTTTGACAAGCGAGTTTGACTCTTTCAGTAGATCGGCACGGATTTTTTGACAAGCTTGCGGCCAATTGTTTTGCAAGTAGTTTATTGGGTCTTCAGCAGAAAACAGTTGGGCTTGCTGAGTTTTATAATAAACAGATAGGGCGATAATGCAGATAAAGATAACAATGAAAATCAAATTATTCTTTGTTTTTAGCATAGTTATTAATCCTGAAAAATCATCTCCACTTAGGCGATTCTACACTCAAAATTCACCCTGCACAAACCTCAACAACCTAGCACCTCATTTCAGCTTAATTTTTGGGTAAATTCGCTTTAGTTTAGTCCGTGTATGTTCATTGGTAAACTGCCAGTCAACACCAACTTGAGCAAAATTCCGGTGCTTAACCCACGCTTTTGCCGCTGTGCGTAGCGTTTCAATCTTGTCTGTGCGGCGATCACGGCATTGTTTTGTGAATACGCTCAACTCAATTTTAGCCATATTCAACCAACTAACGTGTTTTGACGTATAGTAAATTTTTAATCGTTCCTGCAAACGCCTAGCTTATTTTGGTTCAATCGCCTTGTAAAGGGAAGCATGAACATGGGTGTTCAAGTTATCCCACACCAAAACCACTTTCTCTTCTGCAGGATAATCAATTTCATGTAGCTCTTTGATTTCCCGGGCCAAATCAACCGCTTTTCTCGCAGGTCGAACATTAACCTTTTTGCCACCCTGCTCATGGTTGTATACCACCAAACCATCGCAGTCGGCGGCCATTGGGTGTAACATGGGCTGGTTGACTGTGGCGCAGTTGCCGCCGAATTTATTGAGAGAAAAAATTAATGCCTAAACTAACCCAGCAAAAACTTGAATCCCACCTATGGGGTGCTGCCGATATTTTGCGTGGCTCCATTGATTCTAGTGACTATAAACATTATATATTTGGTCTGCTTTTTTATAAGCGTATTTGTGATGTTTGGGAGGAGGAATATGAGGCAAGGCTTGCTGAATATGATGATGATGAGGAGATGGCGGTCCACCCTGATGAGCATCGGTTTCATATTCCTGCGGGGTCATTTTGGAAGGATGTTCGCAAACAGGCCACCAACATTGGGGAGCATCTTAACGCTGCTTTTCATAGTATTGAGGATGCCGAACTGAGATTGCGGGGGATATTTCAGGATGTGGATTTTAATAATAAAGAGCGGTTTCCTGATGCGATTTTAGAAAAACTGCTACAGCATTTTGAGGTTCACCGGCTGCGCAATGCTGATGTTGAAGCGGATGTTTTAGGCAATGCCTATGAATATCTGATTGCAAAATTTGCGGATGATGCGGGTAAAAAGGGTGGAGAGTTTTATACCCCAAAGATGGTGGTACGTTTGATTGTGGAGTGTCTGCAACCCCAAGAGGGGATGACCGTTTATGATCCGACTTGTGGATCTGGCGGTATGTTGCTGGAGTGTGTTCACCATCTTGAAAGAACTGGCAAAAATGCCAAGACCATCTCTTTGTATGGGCAGGAAAAAAACCTCAACACCTGGGCGATTTCTCTCATGAATCTTTTTCTTCATGACATTGACGATCCCTTTATCGAGCGTGGGGATACTCTCATTGACCCCAAGCATCTGCAAGGTGAGACAACCAAGGCGTTGATGACCTTTGACAGGGTTTTGGCTAATCCTCCTTTTTCCTTAAAACAGTGGGGCAATGAGGTTTGGAAGGTTGGTGATAAGTTTGGCCGGGATGTTTATGGCTGTCCTCCCAAATCTTATGGGGATTTGGCGTTTGTGCAGCATATGGTTGCCAGCTTAAAAGAGGGCGGCATGTTGGGGGTGGTGTTGCCCCATGGAATTCTGTTTAGAGGGGGAGCCGAGGGAAAAATCAGAAAGGGTATGTTGGAAGATGACCTCATTGAAGGGGTTATCGGTCTGGCTCCCAATCTTTTTTATGGAACGGGTATTCCTGCCTGTATCCTGCTGATCAAAAAAGGCAAACCGGAAGCCAAGAAAAACAAGGTATTTTTTATAAATGGGGCTGAGGTTATGGTTCCCGGTAAAAACCAAAACTCTCTATCTGAGGAGAATGTAGACCGCCTTTCCAAGGCATTTCATGATTATGCCGATGAGGAGAAGTTCTCCCGTATTGTGGATATGGTGGAGATTGCCGAGAATGATTTTAATCTCAACATATCCCGCTATGTACAGATTGGGGAGGATGAGGAAGAGATTGATGTGGCTGCTGAGGTGGTCAAGTTGATGGAGTTGCGATTGAAGCGGGATGATGCGGAAGCCAAGATGATGGAGTATTTGGAGGAGCTTGGTTATGGGCGTTGAGGGTTGGAAAATATTTCCTTTTTCAGTACTAGTAGATATTAACCCTAAACGAGGAAAGCTAAACAATGGTGTTGTGCCATTTGTGGAAATGGCTGCTGTTTCAACGAATGATTCCAAAATTGGTTATCTCAAAAATCGTCCCTTTTCTGGAGGAGGCTCAAAGTTTGCTAACGGCGACACCTTGTTCGCGAGAATAACACCGTGTGCTGAGAATGGGAAAATTGCTTTTGTTGACTGCCTGGAAGATGGGGTTGTTGGAAAAGGGTCCACTGAGTTTATTGTGCTTTCTCCTAATAACTTTCACATCACTAATCAATATGTGTACTTGTTGGCTAGGAGCAATCTTGTAAGAAAACCAGCTATATCAAGAATGGAAGGTACATCTGGGCGACAGAGGGTACCAAAATGGGTGTTTGATGAGATTGACATACCACTTCCACCCCTCCCAGAACAAAAAAAGATAGCTGCAATCCTCTCCTCCGTGGATGAAGCCATTCAGTCCACCCAAGCCGTTATCGACCAGACCCAGAAGGTTAAAAAGGGCTTGCTGCAACAGCTATTGACCAAGGGCATTGGGCATACCAAGTTTAAAAAAACGGAGATTGGGGAGATTCCTGAGAGTTGGGAGGTTTTAAGAGTCGCAGATGTCTTGGAAAAAGTTCGTAACGATGTTTCCGTAAATCCAAACCATGAATATCGGGAGATTGGAATAAGGTCTCATGGAAAAGGAATATTCTATAAGCCTCCTATTATGGGAAAAAAGCTCGGAAATAAACGGGTATTTTGGATCCAGCCAAACTGTTTGGTTCTTAACATAGTGTTTGCTTGGGAAAGGGCTGTTGCACAAACTACAGATGCAGAAAATGGGATGATTGCTTCTCATCGGTTCCCAATGTTTCGTCCCATGGTTGGTTTAATAGATTTATCATTTATTAAACTGTTTCTTTTATCCTCGAAGGGGGCAGATGCTTTGCTACTTGCTTCTCCTGGAGGTGCTGGTAGAAATAAAACCCTAGGACAAAAAGAGTTTTTGAGAATCAAAATTCCTGTTCCAACAATGACTGAGCAACTTGCAATAGTGAAAGCAAACAGTTTATTGGAAACTGAGTTAGAACTGCTAGCCCAGAACCAATATAGCCTTGGAAAAATCAAAAACGGTCTCATGTCCGACCTCCTAACAGGTCGTATCCGAGTAAAGGTATAGAGAGGGAGAAAAAAATGAAAAAGGGGGGAGAGTGGAGACTGGCAGAAAAGCCGACAATTGAGGGATTAAAAGCCCTTGGCTACCAATATCTATCTCCCGACCTGCACCACACCCACCGAGATGGTGATAATCAGGTTATCTTGCGTCCGATTCTTATTAAAGCCCTGCAGCAAATCAACAAAATAACCAAAGAGGATGCCACCGCCGCCTATTTTGAGCTGCTCAACAAAAATGACAATGCCGAATGGACAAATATTTTAAGGGGGGATTATAGCCGTACCGTCAGTGGCAACGGAAAAAAGAAATCCATTAAAATAATTGATTTTTTCGCTCCAGAAAACAACACTTTCACCGTCACAAATCAACTTTATGTCAAGGCGCAAAAATCCCGTATTCCTGATATTGTGGTCTACATCAACGGCATTCCTGTCGTGGTCATCGAGGCAAAATCTCCCCTTAATCATAAGGACAAGACAGGAGAGGCGTTTGAGCAAATCAAGCAGTATGAGAGAGATATTCCCCGCCTTTTTTATACCAACGCCTTTGCCGTCCTGACAGATGGCACCAACTGCCTGTATGGAGCTACGGGAAGCCCATCCCAATATTATGGAACCTGGAAAGATCCATATCCAAAAACCGCAAACGATTTTGCCGATGCCCTGAGCAGGGGGTTGTGGTCTCTGTTGGAACCCGCTCGACTGCTGGACCTGATTGCCCATTTTATCGTCTTTGAGACCGACGATGGAAAAACGGTTAAAAAAATATGTCGCTATCATCAATTCAGGGCCGTCAACAAGATGGTGGATCGGGTGGTGGATGGCGACCATAAACAGGGGTTGGTGTGGCATACCCAAGGCTCGGGCAAGTCGCTCTCAATGGTCTTTGCGGCTTTAAAGCTAAAGACCCACTTGACCATTAAGTCACCACAGCTCCACAACCCCAATATCATGGTGTTGACGGATCGTATCGACCTGGATGATCAAATTAGCAAGACCTTTCAAGCCTGCAAGCTGCCCAACCCCGATAGAATGAACGCTGTTTCTGACATCCATAAAACTGTTCACAGCGGTTCGGACGGGTTGACCATCCTCTCTACCATCTTTAAATTTCAAGGCTCCAGAAAGCCTGTCGAAAACAGCCACAAATGGATTGTTCTAGTAGATGAATGCCATAGAACCCAGGAGAAAGACCTTGGTGCATTTCTAAGGGCTACTCTACCCCATGCCATGTTTTTTGGATTTACTGGTACTCCCATCAAAAAAACCGACAAAGACACCTACCGTAACTTTGGTGTCGATGGAGAGGGCTATCTGGATAAATATGGCATTGACGATGCGGTAGCAGATGGTGCCACCGTGCCTATTTTTTATACCTCCAGAAAAGCCGACTGGCAGATTGATGAAGGAAAACTGGATATTCTCTTTGACCAATGGTTTGGCAATCTGCCACAACCACAAATAGATAAAATCAAGGAGAGAGGTGTCACCCTGGCCGACATCGTAAAACATCCACAACGAATCGACCTCATCACCTATGACATCTGGACCCACTTTAAACAATATGCCCAGCCTGACGGCTTAAAAGCCCAGATAGTCGCCTATGACCGGGAAGCGGTGGTTCTCTATAAACAGGCCCTGGATAAAGTTATAGCAGAAGATTTCCATCAACAGGGTATTGCCATCGAAAAGGCGAGATCCCTGGCTGCCACACAGTCCGCTTGTGTCTATTCCGCATCCCAGGAGGACGAAAAACCCAGCGAAGACCCGCATGTGGCAAAAATTCGTCATCTGCTGAATAAAAATTATCTGGATAGAGAGGCGGAAACGGCGATTAAAAAACAGTTTGGCAAAAAAAGAGCACAGCCCAATTTTTTGATTGTCTGCGATAAACTTTTAACGGGATTCGACGCACCGATTGAGGGGGTTATGTATCTGGACAAACCTCTGAAAGAACACAACCTTCTGCAGGCCATAGCCAGAACCAACCGGGTCTATAAGGAAAAACGCAACGGCTTGATCGTCGATTATATCGGTGTCTCCAAAAACCTTAACGATGCCCTCTCATCATATCGAAATGATGATGTAAAAAATGCCATGCAGGATTTGGATAATCTCCGGTCCCAGCTAAGAACCGCCCATGCAGCCGTTAAAACCCTGATGAAGGGAATCAAGAGAAACACCAACAGCCTCAAGGGTGAATATGATGCCTTGGTCAAATCTCTTGGAACCGAAGATAGATGGTTTACCTTCCGACGAAAAGCTCAGGAGTTTATAAAAATCTATTCTGCACTGTCTCCCGACCCCTATGTGTTGGATTTTTCCCATGACCTTAAATGGATATCCGGCTTTATCCACTATGCTACCCAGGTATTTGAAAAAAAAGAGTATATTACTATAGACTCCAACAAAATCAGAAGAGTGCTGGAAGAGCATCTAAAGGCCACGGGTATCAGCACCCTGGTCAAACTACGACATATCACCAACCCAAATTTTTGGGATGATTTTGACCAAAAGGGCAAGAGTAGTGACGACCTACAGACAGCAGCTATAAGAAAAGCTACCGAACTTAAAAAAATTACCACAGAGAAGGTGGCGGAAAATGAACCACGATATGGTAAATTTTCTGAAAGAGTGCTGGAAATCCTCAAAAAGTTTGAACAGGGTCAGATTGATGCTGCTACAACCCTTAAAAATTATGAGCAGGTGGCCAAGGATTTAGATGCAGAAGATAAAGCCCATGAAGAGTCCGGCATGCCACCCGCCGCTTATGGAATTTATAAAATAATTGAATCCTACTCTGCTGATATGGATGATGACCTTAAAATAAAATTTGAGCAGTTGGCGATAGGTATTCATGATCTATATAACAATGACCAGACCGCCCCCAAACTTTGGCAAGAGAAGGAGCAGCTAAAAAAATCTCTGCGTCAACAGGTAAGAAAGCTGGTGCATCCCTTAAAGCTAAAAGAGTGGAAATCTATCCCTGAAAAGATAGAAGAGTTTGCCTTGAAAAACTTTATAAAGGTATAGAAAATCATGCCTATTTTAACCGTTGGAGCAACCGCCATCCCCTACACCGTCAGGAGAAGTGCCAAAGCCAAACGCAGAAAAATCTCCGTTACTGCCAATGACGTGGAAGTGGTCATTCCCCAAACATCAAAAGAAGAAGATGTTTTGGAATATCTGCACAAAAAAAGAGAGTGGATCTATAACCAGCGGGAGATAATCCAAGAAAAGCTGGTAGAACAGCAATCCATCAGCCGCTTTGTAACCGGAGCCAAAATTCCCTACCGAGGCAGAATGATGCGGCTGCGGGTGGAGAGGCACGATGATACATCCATATCCATCACCTTTAAAAATGGCTTTTTGGTAAGGCTACCGATTGATTTATCTAATACTGCCAGAGATGTGGTGTTGGAAAGTGAGTTTCGGTTGTGGTTTAAAGAGAGATTGAGAGGCGACGTAAAGGGGTTTGTTCGTCAATATGGCACAAGACATGGATTGATGCCCAAAGGCTTTCAAATAAAGGAACAGAAGCATCTTTGGGGGTCATGTGGTAAAAACAGAATCATCAATCTCAACTGGCACCTGATTTTTGCTCCCAAGTCGGTATTGGAATATGCAGTCGTCCATGAGCTTTGCCATCTGCAATATCGGAATCATGATGATGAATTTTGGGGACTGCTTAAAAAAGTGATGCCTGATTATGAGGGCCGGAAAAGGTGGTTGGAGGAAAATGAGGGTGATTTAATATCAAATAATTTTTAAACATACCGCCAAAGTATACTCACAAGAATCGGTGACCACTGTTTCACCCTTGCCAGATAGGCTGATATTTGTCAACCATTTGTATTAGCACAAAAAAATGATAAAATGTGACCCACCCAAAAATTTACCGCCTGGGTGGGTTTTAAGTCAGGAGAAAAAAGGATATTGATACTGATGACATCCTTTAGGCGACATTCCCAGCGTACCTGTGGAGCTGTTTGCCAAATTCCTGGTGAAACGGGGACAGGATTCGGAAAGATAAAGGGTAATGCTATCATGAGCTCTAAACAACAATTCAACACCTATTCACTAGATGAAGCCAACCTCCTCGTCAAAAAGTATTTTAATGCCAATTATTGGCTCTTCATCATCCAAAACATGAACTATCCAGAAATCAAATATGATCCTGACAGTGGGCAGATAACCAGCCCGGGATTTATCCCATTTAAAGATTTGGCTCTTGAGGTGATCCAGGATCTGGAAGGTAAAAAAGATGAGGTGAAAGAGTGCTTGGTCTGTACTCAATACTTTGATATCAACAAGGAGGATGGGATTTTTGGAGACCCTGAAAATTTGGATGGATTTATCTGTGGTGGCTGTTCGATGCAAATATCTGCAAAAGAGTTTTACGAAAAATATATGGTGATGTAATGCA
>JADFZS010000135.1 GCA_015232405.1 Magnetococcales bacterium
GGATACACAACCACGCAAACGCTCTTGCTGCAACAGCAATCGCCCTTGCTTCAGGTGCAGGGCAAAAAGCGGTGGTAGATACTTTAAAAAGCTTTCCCGGTCTTCCCCATCGTATGGAGTGGATAAAAACCGTTGACGGTGTGGAATATTATAATGACTCAAAGGGAACCAATGTGGGAGCCGTCATGCAGTCTCTGGCATCTTTTCCCCAACAAAAAATGGTGTTGATTGCTGGTGGTAGGGATAAAAACAGTGATTTTACCCCTTTGATTGAACCACTAAAAAAACATGTACCAAACCTGATATTAATTGGTGAGGCAGCCAATGATATGGCCCGGTCTCTATCCGGCTGTTCCAATATTGAACAGGCATCAACCATGGAAAAGGCAGTATTAAAAGCCCAGCAGTTAGCAAAACCGGGGCAGATAGTTTTACTTTCACCAGCTTGCACCTCTTTTGATATGTTTAAAAATTTTGAAGATCGCGGCGATATTTTTCGGAAGGCAGTCAATGAGCTCTAGTACATACCAACATAATTTAGCCAGAACCCCTACAGCTCCCATAAAAAAACCGGGGGGTCAAAATCTGGGCAGTATCGATATATGGCTGGCATGCATAGCGTTTATGCTATTGGTGTTTGGCTTGGTGATGGTCTTTTCTGCCTCTTCACCCATAGCTTTACGAAAGTTCAACGACCCCACCTACTATGCTCTGCGTAACGGACTTTTTGCCCTTATCGGTATCATTGTCATGGCGGTGTTATCACGCACACCTGTTCCGGTAATAAGACAGTTGGGTCGGGTGGGTTTTTGGATAACCATCGTACTGTTGGCTATCGCCTTGATTCCCGGTGTTGGCCTTGAGGGTGGCGGTGCTAGACGTTGGCTTAATTTGCAGTTTTTCACCCTGCAACCGTCTGAACCATTTAAAATTATGCTGGTGCTCTATATTGCCCATCTTCTGGCGGAAAACCCCAACCGGGTGCAACATTTAAAAGAGGGTATAGCACCAATTTTAGCAATTTTTGCCCTGGCAGCGGTACTGCTTTTGGCAGAGCCGGATTTTGGTACTACTGTTATTAGTGGTGCTGTTGTAATCGGCATGATCTTTATCGCTGGTGTACCAACAGCCTGGGTTGTCTCGCTTATTGCCGGGGCAATACCATTGGCAATCGCTGGCATTGTCATGGCCCCCTACAGGTTTCGCCGTGTTACATCATTTCTGGACCCCTGGGACGACCCTTTGGATAGTGATTTTCAGTTGGTGCAATCCCTACTCTCATTTGGTAACGGTGGGCTGAACGGTACAGGACTTGGTGAGGGACAGCAAAAGCAGTTCTATCTGCCAGAGGCCCATACAGATTTTATTTTTGCCATAATTGGTGAAGAGCTGGGTCTGTTTTGGATCTTTTTGGTTATTTTTCTCTTCGCCTTGTTGGTGTGGCGGGCCTTCTCCATTGCCCAATTGAGCACCGACCCTTTTGTACGGCTATCGGCAACAGGTCTATCCATTCTATTGGGAGCACAAGCCATTGCCAACATGGGTGTGGTGATGGGTCTGCTACCGCCAAAAGGTCTCACCCTACCCTTGGTGAGCTATGGCGGAACATCGTTAATTATCACCCTTGCTGCCATAGGTCTGCTACTAGCATTTTCCCGAACGGTCAACCAGGATAAACGGGATAAAAAAACCACTGTGCGTAAGGTTGCTAAATGAGCAACCGGGCAAAAAAACTGCTCATAGCAGGTGGCGGTACCGGGGGTCATCTGTTCCCGGCATTGGCAATATGTGAAGAGTGGGAAGCCCAGGGTGGTGAGGTACTTTTTGTCGGTACTGCGAGAGGTTTGGAAAATCGTATACTACCACAAAAAGGTAAAAATCTCGCTTTGATAAAGGTGGGTAAAATTAAAGGTGGTGGCATAGTTGGTAGGATAAAAACCCTATTGGGGCTACCTTTGGCCCTGTTGAGTGCCATAAATATTGTACGAAAATTCAAGCCCGATGTGGTACTGGGTGTGGGTGGTTATGCTTCGGCCCCGGCAGTTGCTGCAGCAAGGTTGCTGTTTATCCCAACCGCACTCCACGAACAAAACGCCCTACCCGGTTTAACAAACCGTTATTTAAGTCGTATCGCTACAAAAATTTTTATCAGCTTTCAGGCTGCCACAGAACATTTTTCCCACAACAATATACAGCTAACAGGCAACCCGGTGAACCAGGAGTTTCACAAGCAGGCCATAAAGCCAGCCCCAAAAGCGGGAGAGCCGTGGCAGTTTTTGATTTTTGGAGGCAGCTTGGGAGCCAAGGTGTTTGGTGAGATAGTACCCCCGGCCCTGGCTAAACTAAAAGAGGCAGGGGTAAACTTTACGGTACAGCACCAAGTACAAGAAGATAGCCTGGAAAGGGTACAAAATTTTTACGACCAAAACAACATAACCGCCCAAACCGCAACATTTTTTCAAGATATGGCAAAGGTCTACAAAACAGCTGATATAATCATCTGTAGAGCCGGAGCCACCACAGTAACCGAACTATCGGCCCTGGGCAAACCAGCACTATTAATCCCCTACCCCTACGCTGCCGACGACCACCAAGCAGCCAACGCCCAGGCCTACGCCGACAAAGGTGCAGGTTGGATGCGCCGCCAAGAAGATACAGACCCCCAATGGCTAGCAGATTTCCTAAACAAACGCACCCAAAACCCCCAAGAACTAGAAACAACAGCCCAAAACGCCAAAAAACTAGCCACCCCAAACGCCGCAAAAGATATCGTTGAAGGATTGCTTGGGTTGGTTTAGGGGTGAATCATCTGTTATATTGTTTTAAATTTGGTTTTTCCCATTACAAAGCTACCATCTAAATAAGGTTATTGGTTATGGATGATATTTTCATTACCAGCATAGAGACAAAAGGGTTAAGGAATATCCCAGATACAGAGATATTGCTATCTGAAACCGAAAGAAAACACCTTATTGTTACTGGGAAAAATGGCTGTGGAAAAACTACTTTTTTGAATGAAATAGATAAAGCACCTAAAGAAACAACTCTAAATGAATTTGATGAGCTATTTGGTGTTGACAGATTCAGTAAAAAACTAGCTGAACTAAAACTTGAGCTACGATATCTAGACAAGAATACTGTCTCTAAAAAGGAATATGCTGCTAAGGTTAAAAATATTCGTGAAATTGAAAACGATTCAAAAGCAATGTGGATTGATAGAAGAATCAACATTGCAGGTATTACTGAATATGAATCTCCTCTAATTATTCAGTTCAATAAAGAATCTTATGGACGTACTGATATAACCAACGGAAATTATCTATTTTTTTTCTTTCAAGCAAAACGCTCATCAGATATTGACACTCCCAGTGGAATTAATAAAACATCAATTGACCAAAGGATAGATAGTAAGTCTTCTATCAACAAGCAGTTCTTACAGTACCTAGCCAACAAAAAAGTAGAAAAATCATTTGCCAGAGATGATGGAGATTTTGTGACTGTAAAACGTATTGATGATTGGTTTATGACCTTTACTTCATGGCTTAGGGATATATTTGACAATCCAACCCTTGAGCTTGAGTTTGATAGAAAGAATTATAATTTTAAAATAATTGAAGAGGGAAAAGAACCATATACTTTCAATCAGCTATCCGATGGTTTCTCTTCCATCATGGATATTATCACAGAGCTAATATTACGTATGGAGGCTCATGGTGGTATTGGCTATGAACGAGAAGGTGTTGTCTTGATTGATGAGATAGAGACCCACCTTCATGTTGATCTACAAAAAAAGATCCTGCCGTTTTTAACCTCTTTTTTCCCTAAGATCCAATTTATCGTCTCCACCCACTCACCATTTGTTCTGACTTCAGTTCCCAACGCTGTTGTATGGGATATGCACAGCGGTAAAATACTAAATGAAGATCTAACCGCTCTCTCTTCTTCTGCATTGACAGAGAGCTATTTTGATGTGGATGAATATTCCAATCTGGTGAAAAATAATGTTGCAACCCTTGAAACCCTATCCTTAAAAACTGATAGCTTGACTCCCGAAGAGGAGTCTGAACTGCTGAGGTTAGAGGAGTATTTTGCCAAGGCTCCAGAACTCAGTGATGAGTTGCAAATAAAACTCCACCAGATCAAACGTCGTTCTGCTTTCAATGAGATTGACATATCTCACTCAATTCCTTACAATAAGTAAGGAAAAATCAATTTCAGGGAGATGACTTATGCCTATTTCAACTATAACCAGCAAAGGTCAGGTCACCATACCAAAAAGCATTCGGGAACAGTTCAATTTTCAACCCGGAGACAGGTTGGAATTTATTGTTGAAGATGGTGAGCGCATGGTTGTGCAGCCAGTTACAAGGGATATTTCTGAGCTTAAGGGGGTTCTTTCATATCTCAACAAACCTATGGTAACTGATGCTCAGATTGATGATGCCATTGGAAAACAAATTAGTGAAGACAACCTGTGATTGGTCTAGATACAAATGTCATTGTCCGCTTTCTGCTTCAAGATGATTCTCAACAAACAATTGAAGCTACTAAACTGATTGAGAAAATTTGTAGTAACAAATCACCATGCTGGCTTTCAATAATTGTATTGTGTGAACTGACATGGGTGTTACGTTCAACCTACAAATTAGAGCGCCATGTTATTAACAGTTTAATAGAAGAAATTCTATTAACCAGCCAATTTCAAGTCGCTCATAGCAATATTGTCCGAGAAGCTTTAAAAATATGCCAGCAATCCAATTTAGACTTACCTGATGCCATAATAGGCAAATTAAACGAAAGTGATGGGTGTAAAACTACCATTACTTTTGACAAAAAAGCTGGTCGCTCTAAAGAGTTTTCACTTCTATAAACCTACCTATTCCACACCTTACCATCGGCAACGGTCTGTTTGTATCTTGCTACCTGATTGTCACGCCATGTTTCATCTCGGCCTAGTAGGTTGCGGATGAACTCGGCTATTTTTGGGGCTACTTCTACCCCTTGGTCAGGGCTTTTTAGAAATAGCATGGTGCGACGGCGCATTACGTCGGCCAGGGTGAAGGCCTGTTCGTGTTCTACTGCGTAGCGGATTTCAGCCCAGACATGGGGTAGCCCCTCTTCTACCCGCTCTTTTAGCTTTTCATCTTCCTCCATCCAGGCGGTCATTATTGCAAACTCTTCACCGTAAAAATTCAGACCATGGTTTAAAATATCAACAGGTAGTCCCGGTAGACAGACAGGGGTTGACTCTTTTTTAAGAGGTATCTGTTCGGTGGCTGAAGATGGTATGTTCATACCAAACTCTTCTACTAAATCTTTGACCACTGTATCTATCAAATTGGCAGCCATGGAGCGATAGGTGGTAAATTTACCTCCGGCTATGGAAATAAGACCGTCAACAGCTTTAAATATGCTGTATTCCCTTGAGACAGAACCGGCTGAAGTGTTATCAATTTTTGGGGCTACCATTGGCCTTAGACCGACAGTGGTGCTGATGATATCGGCAATTTTCAAATCGGCATCGGGAAAATAACTGTTTACACTATCCAGCAGATAATCCACATCAGCCTTCTCCACCGCTACTTCAGATGGGTCACCCTGATAATCGTCGTCGGTGGTTCCCACCAGCACATGTTGATCCCACGGTATCGCCCAACCCACACGACCATCGACAGCCTCTATAAGTATCGCACTGCTAATGGGAAGGCGACTGCGTAAAAAGAGAAGATGCACACCTTTAGTCAGACGAAGCTTGACTGTATCATCACCAGAAATTTCTGTGGTTTTTTCACTCCAAGGGCCGGTGGCGTTGATGACTTTTTTGGCACGTATGGCATAGCGTTTTCCGGCAATTTTATCCAAGGTTTCAGCACCACGCACCAGACCATTTTCATCTTTTAAAAAGTTGACAACCTCGGCATGGTTTACAGTAGCTGCACCATAATAGTTGGCTGTTTTTATCACCTGCATGGTGATTTTTGAGTCTCCACAAGCCATAAAGCCATCCCAATATTGGGAACCAAATCGCAAACCATCCTTTTTTAAACTTGGCTCCCGTTCCTGCAACTCATCAGTGCCCAAAATACGATGACGAGGTGCTTTTGGGGTGCGGTCGCGCCAATACCGTAGCCGTCCCAATCTACCTAAGCCAGCATAGAAAAACATGGCAAGGGACATCAAAACCTTATAGCGTGATAACGCAACAATACCCGGTGGTTCTTTATTGGTTAGCATACTGCGCAACCACTCAACCACCACTTTAACCGACTGCCCAAGCTGGGTGAAAATCCCCTCATTTTTGTCAGTAAAAATGGGAAACAAAAATGGCAATGGTACAACCATGCCAGGAGCAAGACGAATGATGGTATCCCGCTCGCGCAACGCCTCAAATATCAAGTTTAAGTCCAAATTCATGAGATAGCGCAACCCACCATGAAACATTTTTGAGGAGGTCATTGAGGTTCCGCCACCAAAATCATTCTGCTCCACTAAAGCTACCTTAAGACCACGTGCCGCAGCATCCAATGCAGCACCAGCCCCGGTGATGCCACCACCAATTATGAGGATATCCACACCATAGCGTTCCAGATCCGCCAACTCTTGCTCTCTTTGGCTTATCAAGGTCAATGGCTGTATGGCGGTGGTGTCCCCTATGATGTTTTGTACCACCTCTTCCAAAAGGGAGACAAAACCCTGCTTTTGATCACGGTGCAAAACCAACGCAGCGGCGTAGTCGTGACAGGCATCCAAAGAGAGGTTCATCTTTTCAGCTATTTTAGCAAAGATAATTTTAAACCCCGGCATGCGTCCACTACGTACCTCTAACTCCAACGCAGGAGGCAGACGACCAGAGACCTTTACCCAACCCTCGCCAATATGGCCCAAACCCTTTATCTCTGAGCGCACATTTTGAAAGCCTATCTGATATTTACGGGGGTCAAACCCTGTTAAACGACAGTTGTTTATCTCCTCTAAAAACAACCCGATCATCTTCAAGCCCATATTTTCAAAACGGCTACCGGAGTCAATCACGATAAAATGCTCGGTTACTATGGACTCCTTCTCCAACTCCCGACACTGCTCACTAAAGAGATTGTCTTGTAGTCGTCTGGCAATACGAAAAGATGAGTTTGCAACTTTTGCCACCTGTCTGCTTGCCATCGCCTCCATGGAGGTCTCAATACCGTCACGGTGGAAAAACACCGTTCCGGTGGTGGTCAGGTTGGCTGCCAACGCCCTTACCGCCATGGGTTTAGCAAATACCTCCAGGGTATAAGACTCCCGGCTGCCCTCATACCAACGCAAGGATATATCCCCACGCTGTCGGGCCACCTCCATGGCTATACGGTTGAGGCCAATAAGCCTACCAAAGCTACGGTCTTGGCGATCTGCCAAAGCACCGACAACCGCCATCCATGCCAGATCATCGTTGTTCTGGTTTAATACCCTGGCAAAAGCCCACACCACCCCAGCAGCACAGACATGTTCCTCACCACTTATACCAAAAGGTTCTGAGCAGAGGTTGTATATATTGGACTCTTTGACATCACCATGGGCATCGGTATGGTGGTGATCCAACACCACCACCGGAGTTTTGTTACTGTTGAGCTTTGCCATTTCCGGTATTGCCCCTCCACCAACATCGGCAAAGAAGATCGGAACCTGAAATTTGGCAAATATCATCTCCAGCACCTGGGTGTAGAGCTTTTCCACCGCAATGGCATTTACCTGCCACCCTGCCCTTTGTAGAGCTGTAGATAAAATAGTACCGGAGGTTATACCATCACCATCATTGTGATGAACAACCACCGCATTTCGCCCTGGTGAATCATCAAGCATATCCATGACAAAACGGGTGTGTTTGGCAAATTTAGCCTGTTTTTTTTGAATGGATACACTCTCTAATATCAAGTTGCCCAGAGTATAAATGCGGATGGATGATTCACCAGCTCCACTACGTTTGGGTTCACCTGATGATGAGTTAAGTAGAAGGTCTGGCTCTCTTTGTAGACAGAAACTCAATGCACCGTTTAATAGACGACCACCTGTGATGGTTGAAGCACTTAAATCGTCATCTTCAACCACAACCCACCTTGCCCCAGAAGCCAGCAAGTTGATACAGCTATCCAAGGTGGCTTTATCCAGATCAATGTGAGGTCCGGTCAACAGACATTCTGCTTCATCTGGGTTGGCAGAAACAGTTACCTTTACCGCCCTTAAACCCTTTTCAAAATCGGCATCTCCCACCACATACACCCGGATGGGTTGTGATGGATCGGATTTGTGGGATGTATCCTGTAGCTGTGGTGTTGTTTTGGGGTTTGCTCTTTGGGGAGCCCTGGGCATATTTTTAAGACCAATGGCTGTGCCTATCTCCCCGACACCGGAGATCACCAAATCTGGTTGTATCTCCGAAGCAGCCAATTTGGTTGTGTTTGTAGCACCACTTAGCACCAAACAGGCAGGTACACCAGCGGCAATTCCAGCGGCAATATCCGACGCCAGGGTGTCACCAACCATTGCCACCTGCTGTTTTTCAAGTCCCAGTTGTTGTAGTGCTGCCTCCATTATGGTCAAGCTGGGTTTGCCAACATAGACATCTGGCGAGCGGTCGACATAAGCTTGAAGAGCACCTGCCATGGCCCCACCACCTGAATGATAGCCACCGGGAATGGGGTGGAGTTTATCCAGACTTACCGCCAACCATTTAGCACCCTCTTTAAGTGCAGCAAGTCCCAGTTGCAAATGCTCAATTGATAGCTCAGGGTCGGCACCTGTTACCAGATAGTCGGCATCTTCGGGATCTTGGGTAAGTTTGATACCAGCCTTTTGCAACTCCACTCGCAGCCCATCAGCACCCAAAACCAACACATGGGCATCTGCTGCCTTTTGTAGTAGATATTGGCTTGCGGCAAATGGGGCGGTGATAATATTTTCAGTTTGAATAGGCAGACCAAAACGGTCCAAAATCTCCTGCACATCCTTACGTGAACGGGTGGAGTTGTTGGTTAGAAGAACAAAAGGGATAGACTGTTTATTCAGCTCTTCCAGGGTCTTTTTTGCTCCCGGCATTACCTCGTCACCGTTTAAAAGCACCCCATCAACATCAAAAATATACCCTTTAAAATCTGCTAGTTGAGAGGCAACAAAGGCTGGGTTTTCAACCTTGAAACTTCTCTCTTGTAGTTCAACACCAAAAAAGTTTGAACTTTTGCTAATGTGAGCCGTCAAAAGCCTGTTGATGATAATATCTGAAAAACGCTCTTTCAGGCTATCTCTGCCCCAGTGACGAGCAACCAGGATGTTGGGATATTTTGCAACCTGCTTAGCAGGGCCGAGATATATGGGTAGATAAGGTACAGGCAGGGGACGCCATAAAAAATCGTCGGTTAAGGAGTCACCCAACCCCACAACCAGACCTTTAATGGCGTGGCGAACAATATAATCACTCAGTGCCATACCCTTTTCGCTTCTGGTTACCTTTATAAAAGCATCTCCAGAGCGGGGGAAATACCCCTCCTCATCCGATAGAGGAACACCGGCAATCTTTAGCTGTTCAACTGCATGGGCCACTATGGTCTCGGTACGGGGAGCATCCAACTGGTTTTCATGGTCCAAAATCACCATCTCCGAGTCAAATACCCAGAAACGTGCTTTGGAATAGGGCTTGATGGCATCTTCAAACAGAGATCTTATACTGGCAAAATTTCCGGCTACGGCGATACTCTGTATGACAACAGCAAAAGCACCCTCATCCCCCAGAACACTTTTGGCAAAAACTTGTAGATAGGAGCAAGCCATAACCCTGCCCACCTCCAGCTGTCTGGCAGGAGAAAAGTTGGCGGCAGCTTTCTGGTTTGTTAACTCCTGGTACTCTTTTTTTAATGGATCATAGTTATAGGTCGTTATCTCCACCCCGGAGAGTGTTATCACCTCTAAATTACCAATGGCCTCGGGTTGACCACATTTAATAAGTGCCTCTTTTATAGGTTCAGCACAACGCCGTGAGACTGACTCCAGTTTGTATTGTATCTCTTCACTGGAATAGCTGCTTGCACTGCCCGATGAAAATATTTTTACATTTACCTGGTCACCATAAGGAGTGCCACTTAGCAAAACCACTCGTACCCCAGCTTTAAGGGTATCTACCAATGCTTCAAGAGTGGAACCAGCCAAGGGGGTTATTTCGTTGGGTACTATGGTGCGATCGACATCCATGGCAATGACAGATAGTGTTGCTGGTCGCAAACCGTTATCTACCAATGCTGCACCATCTGTATCCAACGTTGAAATACTCTGACCCATAACGATACTCCTGACCTCTTTTATATGATGCCCAGACCATATACCATTGGCCTTAAAAAAGTTATTTTGAGGGAAACATCTCAATAATCTGTTGAATTTTGTTATCTTCGTATAGCTCTAAAAATGCTGCCACCACCCTTGGATCAAAATGGCTGCCACTACTCCTTTTTATCTCAGCAATAGCCTCACTCATCGTCCATGGCTCTTTATAAGGTCTGTCACTTAAGAGGGCATCCCAAACATCGGCAACGGCGACAATCCGGGCTGGAAATGGAATAGCCTCACCTTTTAGCCCCTCTGGATAACCAGAACCGTCCCATTTTTCATGGTGACTGTAGGCAATCTGCCGGGCCAACTCAAACCATTCATTATCCCCAAGAATTTTCAAGGCAAGTGAAGGGTGGTTTTTGACAGCTTCATACTCCTTCTCAGTCAACTTGCCGGGCTTTCTTATAATGTGACCAGAGACACCGAGCTTGCCAAGATCGTGGAGCATACTTGAAACTCCATATGAACGGGCAAGATCCGCCTCAACCCCCATTTTTAGAGCTATGGCTTCGGTATAATAGACGATACGGTTGATGTGGTTACCTGTTTCACGATCTTTCATTTCAGAAGCTGTTCCCAGCATATAAACAGCATGATCGTTGGCTGCGTTGAGATTTTTATTAGATACCGCTAACTTGTCAAATAGCTGAAGATTTTCAAATGCCACTGAAAACTGTTGGGTCATAACCCCCAAAAGATGTACATCACAATCACGAAGTGAGCCGACATTTTCCAGATAGATAAAACCTATTTTTTGCTCGGCAGTAGCCAAAGGCAGACAGAGGGTTTTGCTGTTGTGAGCCTGCAGTGCCGGAGAGGTAGTTGCCGCTGTTTCGTAGAGTTCCAAAATCTCTTTGGGAATTTTAGATATATCTTTGTAGGCTCCTGATCCACAACAAAGGGAGAGATCACCAGACTTATCTATGCTGGCAGCAACCAATATTTCTGGAGGTTCACCCGTTGGATCATCTGCACTTTTATCACCATTACCATCTTTGCCAACAGAACATAAACCCACAACTTGATTTAATACACCCTCTAAAAATTCACTTCTGGTTTTTATTCTATTGATTTCTGTGGCACCATTTAGCAGTAGCTCAAGACCCCGTTTATTGTTTTCAATAGCCATCAAATCCCGGTACGCTTTTATACCACACCTTATGGAGGTAAAGAGCTTTTGTGCTGTGAGTTCTGTTTTCTCTTTGTAGTCATCAATATCAAACTGTTCAATTACCTTTCTTTCGGGAGCTTTACCCGGTTGACCAGTGCGGATAATAAGGCGAATTATCTGATTTTCCAGCTCCTCTCTGATGTATCTCACCAGTAGCAAACCTGCGTCATCTGTCTCCATAACCACATCTATCAAGGCCATGGCAATGTCGTTGTGACAGGCAATTATCTGTTTTGCCTCTTTAGCTGAATGGGCTGAAATCAGTTTTAATTTGCGATTTGCAAAGGAAAATCCGTTAAGAGCAAGGGCGGTTGCCGAATGAATATCAGGCTCATCATCGACCACCAATACCTTCCAAGGTTGTAAAATCTCATTATCCCCTGTTTCATTCTTATTTGACTTTCTGCGGATGATTTTCTTCATCTTCTAGCTTCCTACAAACTTACTCTTTTAGGTTCTGTTCTTCTCCACCAACATCACATTTGGAATATGGATATCAAAATCTACTCCGTGACCAAGTTCACTACGACAGGTTATCTCACCATTTAGCTGGGTGGTTATTATATTGTAGCTAATATACAGACCCAGACCAGAACCACCATCTGCCCTTGCTGTGGTAACAAAAGGCTCAAAAATATGGGAGAGATTTTCAGGAGAAATACCACAACCGTTTTCACTGTAGTTTATTCTTACCCCTGCCTCTCCATCAAAACCAGCGATTATAACTATCCTGCCTGTCAGTTTACCATTGTTAAACCCATGTTTATAGCTATTCATTAACAGGTTGGTCATCACCTGACCGATAATTCCCGGTTGAGAGCATATTTCCAGATCTTTATCACACTGTAACTCCAGCTCTATCTGGGTATTTTTAAACACATTATGTAGTGTGACCAAACTATCGTTTAGCATCTCACATAGATTAAAGTCTCTAATATCCTCTGAAGTTTGGTCCATTGAGGTACGTTTAAAACGCCGTACCAGATCGGCGGCTTTATTTAGATTTGACATACCCAAGGATGAGGCTTTACCAAGATTTTCCAAAAGCTTGTCCAACTCATCTCCATCAACTTCATCTCCTGAGAGCATTTCGTTTAACTGGTTTGTCATATCCGGTATATGGGAGATTGTCGATACAGCAACACCGATGGGAGTATTGATCTCATGGGCAAACCCGGCAACCAGACGACCAAGGGAGGCCATCTTTTCGCTCTGAACCAACTCCTCCTGAGTTTTGTTCAAATCGGCGATGATATCACGTAAAACCGAGTTGGTTACATCAAGGTGCTGGGTTCTCTTTGCCACGGTATCTTCCAACTCGCGCTGGTGATCCAACATGTTATCTTTCATGTTTTCCAAACTACTGGCCAACTCACCAATTTCATCGGTGCCGTAGAGAACGATTTTGGCATCAAAATTACCAGAGGCGATCTCTTTTGCTTTTTGGCTCAACACATTTACCGGGGTGATG
>JADFZS010000136.1 GCA_015232405.1 Magnetococcales bacterium
ATTGGTGCTTCACCATCTCCCTGCAGGGCATTCATCTGTTTATTCTGACAAGCGGAATCCATGCTGCCGATCTCATCTTTCATAGCCATGACAGAGAGAGCTATCTCTTCGTTATCAGTAATGAAAGCTGTTGCAGATGCTTTGAAAGCAGAGCTGATCTTGTCATGGTACTCAGTCAGGGTTTGAATAGCTTCATCTGACAACTTGACGTTATTACTGGAGCAAACTTCAGTCAAGTGGGTCATGTTGTTTTCTATGATGTCACCAATGTTCTCCATCTCACTGGTGGCGGTGATGGTCGCCATGACCTCATCGGCAACCGAAGCAGGTAATTTTGAGCTACCGACCTTGGAGACATAGGTGGTGATGGCTTGGTGAATCTCATCCACCCGGTCATCCATTTTTGCCAACTCTTTCATTTTTTCCAGGTCACCCTTGAATACGGCATTTGGGATATCGGCAAGCATTTTTTCAAGAACATCGGACATCACATTCACTTCACGACGAACCATGCTTAGTGCCAAAGTCGGTGCAGTGATCAGAGCTTCATCCAGATATTTTGGAGTATAGGAAATGCCAGACATAGCATCTTCCACGCTATCACTTTCTGGAGCAGGAGGAACAACCCACTCGCACCACCGAACAAAGAGGCCGCCAAGAGGCAAGAAAGCGAAAGCCATAACCACATTGAATATGGTGTGGGCGTTGGCCACCTGACGAGGAACCTCGGCAGCTAAACGATCCTGTCCGACCAGATCGGGATAGACAGGTGAAATAGTACGAACCAAGTCAGCTAACTGGGGAATCAACCAAACTGCTATGGCAACTCCGGCAACTTTAAATGTTACATGAGCTACCGCAACTCGAACCGCAGCACGGGGTTTACCCACGGCAGCCAAACCAGCAGTCATACAGGTACCAATATTGGCACCAAAGGCGAGAGCGATACCACCATCAAGGGAGATTAGACCCTGCATGGCCAGGGCAACGATCACACCCATAGTAGCTGATGAGGATTGGATCAGGCCGGTAAAAGCAGCAGAGATCAAAATACCGATGACCGGGTTGTCAACACTCTTCATCATGTCGATGAAAGGCTCGTAGGTTCTCAGGGGTTTCATGGCAAGGCTCATTTCACCCATACCGAAGAAGATCATACCAAGACCCATGACCAAGTAACCATACTGCTTTTTCTTCTCATCTTTGGCAGTAAATATCTGGACAAAACCGACGGCGATCAAAAGGGATGCATACTTGGTTACTTTAAAAGCAACAATCTGGGCGGTAATAGTTGTACCGATATCTGCACCGAGGATCACACCAACGGCCTGGGACAGAGACATTAAGTCTGCAGTCACAAAACCCACTAGAAGAACCGTGGTTACCGAGCTGGACTGAATAATAGCTGTAACTATTGCACCGGTGATGAGACCCATAATCCGATTGGTGGTCAGAGTACCGAGAATCTGTTTCATCTTCTCGCCAGCTACGATTTTCAGTGCATCACCCATCCGCTCCATACCATAGAGAAATATGGCCAATCCACCAAATAATTTCATTGTTATGGTGAAAAAATCAATACCCCCACCAGAACCGCCTGCTTGCGCGGCCATCGGGGCAAACATGGCCGCACCTGCCATGGCCACAATCGCCATTAGCAAAAGGGGTTTTTGCCAACTGCTTTGAAAAATAGTCATTATTATTTATCTCCTAATTTCTGTTTTTTTCTTGTCTAACTGGTGTTTGACTACCATGACCGGCCTTTGTGCCAGACGCAGAACTCTTTCGGTAGTTATTCCCAATAGATTGGATGAGGGGCCTGAGTTGCGACCGCAACCCATAATAATGATACCGGCCCGTACTTTATCAGCTTTTGCCAAAATTGCAGCCAGAGGTTCCCCCCTGGCTAAAGATGTATGGTATTTTATCCCCTCCTTTTTGAATGCCGTAGGAATATCATTCTTACGTAAAAATTTTGCCATTCTGTCAGAAGCTCGATCCCGCTGTTTGCGGATTTTTTTTTCAGCCTTTTTTTTCTTCCCTTTACCGGGTTTGGTATCCAACTCTGGAATAACGTGGAGGAGGTGAATCGACTCCTTGCTTGAAACACTTATATTGTATCCCTGTTTAACCGCTTCCACGCTGTCCAATGAGAAATCCACCGGGATTACAATGGGACCTTCCTGTTTACAGTCCATCATTGACCGGGACTCTTGGGATGATGAGAAAACCTCATCTGAATGAGAAGGTGAATCATTTGGCGGATCTTTCAACATAATTTTTCGTTAGCTCCACGGTTGATGTTAAAAGGGGTGATCAACCGTCATTTTTGGCAGAAGCTTGTATTTCAGCCATAGCCAGTTTGTTTTCCCGCATCAATTCAGCCCGGCCCAAAACGTATGTTCCGGTTAAAAGGAGAAAGGCCATGGTAAGCAACCCTGTGCTCCCAGCGGCCTCATTTACGACAACAGCCAAAGAAAAATACCCAACTGCAAAAATGGCATGGATACCGCTTTTTCTGCCGTTGGTGGCAAAACGGTTCATTACCGATGAGGATGAAGGGGTCAATGCTTTGAAAAGAGTTTCAGATGGTGTGGTTGTACTGTTCATAATAAATCTCCATGAGATAGATGAAAGGGGAAGATTCCCCATTTGTTTTGCTCTATTACATCTCATGATCCATGCCATTTATGGAGATTTGGTGAATTTGTTGTTAAATCAATTTGTTACAGTTGATTTTTGAGAGGTTTGTTTGGATATTGGGGGTGTAACCAAATGAAGGTCAGAGGGGTGGAAGTTGTGGGTGTTTTGCAAAAAATATAATATAAACAGCTAGATAATTATTTTAGTGGAAAAGAGTTTTTATTTAAAATAGAACACCCCTCCAAGAGATTAGGCGTGTATTGTGGAGAATTCGTGAATTTAGCCCGCATGTGGGCTTGTGAAGTTTAGGAAATCTTTTGTTTTACAGCATGTTATTGTTTCGTTATAGGGCAGTTTCTGTTTTTAGCCGTATGAGGCGACGGTTAAGGGCAGGTCGTGAAACGCCTAGTAACATGGCTGCAATGCCTTGATTTCCACCGGTCTGCCTTAACGCTTCCTGAATAATCAGGTTTTCAGCTTGTTTCAGGGTTGGAAAGCGGCCCGTAGTATGCAGAGAGGATTGAATCTGCTCCTTAACCTGGTTTGAGTCAGGCTCCAAGGAGAATGCGTTGGCACGCATTGCTTTTTTAAAACTTTTCATTCCAATTACAGAACCGGAACGGTGTCTTGTAACCGCATCAAAAATCATGGAACGCATCTCCCTGATATTGCCAGGAAAAGAGTATGTAGAGAGTAAAGTTATGAGTTCCGGTGGCGGTTCCAGATCCGGTTTATTCATGGATTTACAAGCCTCATCAAGAAAAAAACCTAATAGCAGAGGAATATCCTCTATACGCTCCCGTAAAGGAGGAATATCAATCCAATGACCGGATAGACGAAAATAGAGATCCTGACGGAATTTTTTCTCAGCAATCAGTTGCCTAAGGTTGAGGTTGGTAGCTGTTATTATACGAGCATTACTTAAACGTGGCAGATCTGAACCAAGGGGATAATAATTTTTTTCCTGTAATAATCTTAACAGTTTTACCTGAGAGGTTTTGGTAAGATCACCAATCTCATCCAAAAACAGGGTGCCATTCTCTGCTTTGGCAACAAACCCCTCACGCAGACCATCAGCACCGGAGAAAGCCCCACGCTGGTGACCAAATAAGGAGTCGGAGAACATATTATCATCCAATCCAGCCACATTGACTGTAACCAACTCACCTTCTCTTTTGCTGGCTTGATGGATAGCTTTGCCAAACAACCCCTTACCAACCCCGGTTTCTCCCGTTATTAATACCGGTTCATCTGAGTGGGAAAGAGCAAGTATATATTGGAAAATCGCTTTAATATTTGGATGGTTTGTGACAATTTCACTAAATGTACCATCATTTAATCTTTGCCCACCCAACAAACAAGCTCGCAGGTTGTTTACCTGCTTACGTAGGGAACGCACTTCCATGGCACGACTGATACTGGAGATGAATCGACTCTCTTCCACTGGTTTTACCAGATAGTCAAAAGCCCCCTCTTTCATACATGTTACCGCTGTTTCCACATTCTGTGCAGCGGTCATGACCACAACTGGAATCTCCGGGTGGCGCTGAATAATCTCTGGTAAGAGTTGTAACCCAGAAATTTTTGGCATAAGAAGGTCGAGAACCACAACACCACACTCATTATGTGCCAGATATGGAAGCAGCTCATTACCATCTAGCATGGTTATAACAGATGAAATGCCAAAGGTCTTTAACAGTACGCTAGAACCGAAAAGTACCTCCTCTTCGTCATCCACTAATATAACTGGCAAAATGTTTGACTTGCTCGTACTCATGTTTTTAACCCTGTCAAAACAGAGGGAATAATGGGCAGGTAGATGGTAACAAGAGTCCCCTCTCCAACTTTAGAGTCAAAATGGATTTTACCACCATGGTTACTTATAATATCTGAAGAGATAGACAACCCTAACCCTGTTCCTCCAGTGGTCTCCTTAGTTGTAAAGAAAGGGTCAAGAATATTTTTCTTTGTCTCCTCATCAATTCCGATACCTTCATCGTGAATCGTAATTAATACATTCTCTCTCGTATCATCAACGGTAGCAGAGAGTAAAACCCTCCGAGAACGGTCAGGGAGAGATTGCAAGGCATTGAGTAGAATATTGATGATTACCTGCTCCAGTTGCTGAGCATTACCGTATATTACTGGCAGATCTTTACCTGGATCAAAGTGGCAAAAATCAGTATATTTTTTAACCTGATTTTGCAAGATTGAGATAGCAGCCTGGATAATCTCACTCATATTTATCTCCTGATCCATTCCCCCATTGTCTTGTCTGGCCATATGTTTCAGATTACCGACAATTTTTTTAATGCGTTTGGTGCTACGCTCGATACCGACCATAAGCCTGGGAATAGCCTCTAACGCTTCTTGGGCAGGCATGCCACCCAGGGAAAATTGGTTGATATTTTCACTATAACGTCGCAAAACCGATGGGATATCCCCCCAAGTACGCATCAGAATGGCATTGTTGAACTGGATGGCACTGTTGGGATTGTTGATCTCGTGAGCGACACTAGCTGCCAATACCCCTAGGGAAGCTAACCTTGCGTTACGTATGGCCTGGGCATTAAGCACACAATCTCTAGTAACATCAGATATAATAAGCATTACTCTGACCTCACCATGATCCATGTCAATAGGGATAACTCTTGCATCCCACCAAGTGAGATCCGGTAGGGCAAAACGCATATTTTCTACCTTATTGCTCAAGAACGCTTTGTCCAATACCCTTCGATACTTCTGGTGCAGAGATGAAGGAAGAAGGTCTATAAACTTTACCTCCATATCTTGACTTAAGGTAGAACTGGGAAATGGCCGATTCATGAAAAGAATCTGCCCCATCTCATCCAAAGCCATGACGATATCTGGGGAGTGGTCCAATAAGTTGCGAAACCTCTCTTCACTCTCCTTTAGAGCCTGAGAAATACGCATACGTTTTACCATTTCATTTTGCAGACGAATAAGGTAGAGAATAAGAACCGCAGTAAACAATACCCCTTCAATCAATAAAATCCATGGCCCTTCATTAAAGGCCTGAGAACTGCGAAAAAGAGGATTTGCCAAAGCAGTAAAGCTCCACTCATGATCTGCTACCTCTATGGTTTCTCTGACTGTGAGTGGATTGTTAGGTAATGGTATTTCTGCTGATACAGGTTGCTGTGTCTCATCTCTAAGACGACTAGTATAATGAAAAAGAGTCTTTTGTACCTTATGCTGGTATGGTCCCTGAATCCAAATATCGATTCCCCGAGGCTCCAGAGTATCAAGAGCTGCCATGACGATTTGGCTCAACTGGTAAATACCAACCACATATCCAAGTGGGCTGGTATGCCTGACTGTGGTGTGTATAGACTCTAAACTAACTGGATACAAAGCAAGGAACACGGCGAACAGTGTATCTTGACCTTGGTTATTACCGATTTGCACGATATTCGCCACCACATTGCCACTATTAGATGCTTTTTCAAGAAATGGGGTCATGCTAGACATCTGCTCCCAACCCCATTTCTCCCCCGCATATCTACTATTTTGCAGAAACTCTTTTTTACTATCGTGTTTTCCATGGGGAATCCAGCCAAAGGATAGGATCTCCTTACGGCTGGACATGATGGCATTAGAGGATACCTGAAAACTATCATGAGTGATCTTTGGAATACCCACTAGTAGGGTTCGTAACTCACGCAATGCACTAAGACTTTCCTCCATCTCTTTTTGGAAAGCTCTATAGCGGTTTTGACCAGCCCATTCAAAATCTAGTTGCTTATGAAGCGTCAACTGATGGTTTGTTACCCAGAATGTAACTATGGAGAGGACGATTCCCGTGCATGCTACCAACCAAATGGAACCTATTCCAATCAAGTTGCTTTGCAACCAGGATGGGGATTGATTAGAGGTTTCCATCAACCTCCCCTCAATTCATCTAGACTAATTGGAATTTCCATTGTAAGGGAGCCGGATCTACTTCTTTTCTTTCTTTTTAACGACCAGGACCGGAACAGGTGACTGTTGCACAACCCGTTCAGCAACTGATCCAAGAAGAATACTGGCTAGCCCTGTGCGACCACTACTACCCATAACAATCAAGCCGAAATCTTTTTTTTCTACTATTCGAATAATCTGTTCAAATGGCAACCCTCTGTGACAACAGACATCAAGTTTAACCCCTAACTCCTTGGCTTTTTTTGTTATACCGTTTTTTTTGAGAAATTCTGCCATTTTTTCCTGGGCAGCGTCATCAATCAGATTTAAAAATTTCTTTTTTTTCTTCTTTTTATCAGCATAAATGCCAGGTACTTCCAAAGAGTCATGTATGAAATGGCATATAGTTGCTTCGGCACCAAATAATTTAGCCAACTCTATACCGTCATCTATTGCCACCTGGCTGTCAGCAGAGAAATCAATAGGTATTAAAATTTTTTTTGTTGATTTTATAGACACTTAAAAAAACTCCTAAGGTTTTTGAAAAATAGATCAGCACAATTACAGCAATATTGCTTACAATGCGGTTACATTATTGTAGAAAATATTGAAAAATGGAGAACCAATGGTGGGAAAACAGCCATAAACAACTTGTCAGCTACCAGACGAAAGTTTCTCTTTGCCAGTGCACCAAAAGCGACCGCTACACCAAATTGAGCCCAGAGAAGAGAGAAGAGAAACCACAACTCGTTCATATATTGTGGGTTGGCTTGTGAGTGATAATAGTTTGACAAAAGAGTAAAGCTGGCAACACCCCAACAAAATGCTAAAATCCACCAGATAGGTGTACCTTTTGAGATGATATCTTTAAGAGCATTTCGCCCCAGAATACGGAAGTAGATTGTCAAAGCGATAATATATGTCTGCCAACCCGGTTTTGTTGTGATCTTTTTACTATTGGTTTCGCTGGATTCCATCACATATCCCCCTTAAATGAGGGTAGACAACCCATTCTGTTTTTGGTTTGTCTACCCTCTTAGTAAGCTATACCCACTAAAGGCTACTAGATCAGTTGTTCACAGCTTTTTCATAAGCAAGATCATTTTGTAGATTGATCATATGTTCAGCCTGACGAACAATGGATTTGGAGTTGTTGAAAATAATACGCAACTTATCCATTATGTCCATCTCGATGGAGTAGGCTTCAACACGGCTTGGCTCATCTGCGGTTAGCCGTTGTACATGATGTACAGCTGCTTCAGACATACGTTTCTCAATCTGTTCATCCAGCTCTTTTAGCTTTTTGATTGATTCAATATCGTCTTCTGTGATGGCACGAAGAGCTAACTCCAATCCACGGTTGACCAATTCATGGAAACTGTTGATACTTTTAAGTGTGCCCTCACTAATCTCCACCCCCTTGGCCAGACGTTGCTCGCCCAGATAGACCAGGTTGGTCTCAATGGTATCGCCTATTCCCTCCAGGTTATCGGCCACATTGATCAGGGCCATCAACTCCTTGGATTGCTCTGTGGAGAGGTTGGTTCGGCTGATTTTGCCAAGATACTCAAGTAGATTGGCGTGCATCTTATCCACCGCAATATCCTTTTTCTCAACCTCTTTAAGTTCTTTCAAGTCACCTTTTAAGATGGTCGGCATAGAGTCGTTCAACATCAAGTTAACTCTCATACCCAAACTTTTGATTTCACGACGTGATGCATCCAGAGCCAGAGAAGGGGTAGATATCAAAATCTCGTTGAGATAGAGAGGGCGGCCTGTTGCAACCGCAGCATCTTCGGCACCACCTGCACGATCTGGAAGCAGTCTCTCAATGAGAGCTGCAAACTGAGGAATAAATGGTAAGAAGAGGATGGTATTGGCTACGTTGAAGACCGTATGAGCATTGGCGATCTGGCGAGGAGTTTCAGCACCAAGCTTTTCCATGCCTGTAAGACCTTCAGCAACAGGGGAAAACCAGACAACAAATTCCGTCAAAACTGGAATAAAGAAATACCAGATAAGAACGCCAACAGTATTAAACATAATATGTGCCATTGCTGCTCGTACCGCTTCTCTTGGTTTACCTATAGAAGCCAATAGAGCTGTAACACAGGTTCCGATGTTGGCACCAAATGCCAAGGCTATGCCTGCTGGCAGTGTAACAAAACCTTGAGAGGCCATGACGATAACTATACCTGTGGTAGCTGACGAGGATTGAATCAGCCCGGTAAAGGCTGCCGCTACCAATATCCCGATCATGGGACTTTCCATACTGATCATGAGATCAAGGAATGGCTGATAAGAGCGCAATGGTTTCATCGCACCACTCATGACACTCATACCGAAGAAGACCAAACCAAGCCCCATTAACATAAAGCCATACTGCTTGATTTTTTCTTTGTTGCCGATGAAGCTCATGCTAAAGCCGACAAAGACCATCAACAGAGCCACCTTGGTTACCTTGAAGGCAACAATCTGGGCGGTAATGGTGGTGCCAATATTGGCACCAAATATAATGCCTAGTGTCTGGGAGAAAGACATCAATCCGGCAGTGACAAACCCCACAACCAACACGGTAGTTACAGAAGATGACTGAACTACTGCAGTCACCAGTGCACCTGTAACAGCACCCGAGATTCTGGTTTTGGTTAATGTTGCCAATATGCCTTTCATCCTCTCGCCAGCAACCGCTTTGAGAGCGTCGGCCATCTGTTCCATTCCAAACAGAAATAGAGCCAAACCACCTAGCAATGTCATACTCATATTGCCCCAAGCCATCTCTTTACCAGCAGAGCCAGCCAAGGCATCTCCGTACGGGAAGGTCACTGCCAGACCCACTAGAAATAGTAGTGCCATGCGGCGTCCGATACTCACGCCATGCAGGCTCATTGTTTTACTACAGTACATTTAACATCCTCCTAAATTAATATTGATGAAGATCATTTGAATTTGGAGGGGACTATATAGGCTTAATATGTGTGTTTTATGATTGATAACGTGATAATGTGAAGAGTGTATGAAGAACAAGTAAAGATTGAGAGAATATCAACTGTTTATTATTTGGAATGATTTGATTATAATCAGGATTGGGGGTCGGATAGACCCTGATTTATTGTATTTATAGGAGTTGGTAGCGGTAAATTTACCGTGTCATGAAATATCCGTATTAGGATTCTCTCTGGGAGAGGGTAGGGAGATCCAGAAAAGAGACCCGTGGGGCAGGATAGGTTCCATGCCAACCTCACCATCCATTTTACTGACCCATTGTTGAACTATTGAGAGACCCAGTCCGGTACCTCCTAACTCTCGGGAACGGTTTTTGCTGACTCGATAAAACCGTCCGAAGATTCTTGATTGGTGCTCTGGTGGAACTCCTGGACCATTATCTTCAACCTCCACCCGGTATTGACATCCAACCTTCCGTGTCCGAATCGTAATAGAGGATTGTCTCGGGCAATATTTGATGGCATTGTCAAGAAGGTTGAATAGTATCACCTCGGATAACACCTCGGAGTCGGCGAGAAAATGGATATCCGGTTCAACCAGGCAAGTCATTTTGATCTGTTTATCCTGGGCCGCCTCTGCTGCCATGTCCATTGCCTGACGAACGGTAGATAGAAGAGGGGTTTTTGTGACATGCATGGACTGTTTGTCGGCATCCAGCTTGGAGAGGTATAGAAGATTTGATATAATCCTTGAGAGACGCAAGGCATTGCTCTCCAATGAAGTTGACAGTTTTCCAAGCTGTTTTTCTTTTTTTGGTACCAGATCCTGTAGCAATTCGGCGTTAGCCAATACGGCATGAACTGGAGTGCGCAGTTCATGGGAGACATTGGCGACAAAATCCCGTTGCATCTGATCCATATGGCGGATCTCGGTAACATCCCTGAAGACCAAAACACAGCCACGATTTTTCATTAAGGAACCCATAATTTGCAGGTACTTTTGGCGAGAAGTGTAAAAATCATAATTGACCTTGCAAAATGAGGAGTTTGCATCAAGTCCCATGATGCTGTCGTAAACCTCTTTGGGCACCACCCCCTCCAACAATCCACCAATTGAGGAGCTATCCACATTCAGCATCTTGCGTGCTGATTGGTTGATCAGTGTAATCTGTTTTTCACAGTTAAGGGCAATAACCCCCTCATTCATTCCTTCGAGAATAGCATTCATCCAGGCACGGTCCTGGGCCAATTCTACAACTGTCTTGTCCAGTTGTTCGGCCATGACGTTGAAAGAGGAGGCCAATTTTCCAATTTCATCTTTGGAATCTACCTTTATGGGATGTTCGCTAACATCACGGCTCATCTGTTTTGCACGATGGACAAGTTTACGGAAGGTACGAGTCAAAAAGTCCAGAGCCATGACTGTTAATATCAGAGCCATAGCTAGAGATAGAATAGAAGCTTTGATTAGAAATCTACGCTGTTCCTGAATAGTATGTTGTATCTTTTCCATGGATTTTGCAACCCGAACCACTATAGTCTGTCCACCTCTGGTGGCAGAAACAGCAATATAGAGCATTTCCACCTTTAAGGTTTCTGAATAACGCCTTGAGATACCCGTACCCTCTTTTATAGCAGCTATAATTTCCGGGCGATGACCATGATTATCGGTTTGTAAAATTTGTCCCGGCTCCAACTTGGAATCTCCAACTACTTTGCCATCGTTAGAAATAATTGTTACTCGATTCTCAACTGCTTCCCCAAGACTATCTATTAAGCGGTCCATATCTGCAATAGAGGCATCTCCAGGAACATTTTCCAATAAAACACGGGCGCTTTTGGCATGAGAAAGCAGATGTTCCTCGACATCTTTTACCAGACGTTCCTCAAGATTAATTTCAAGAGAGACAGCTACCTGAACCAGCAAAATTAGATCCAACACAAGGGAAACAAGAATCAATTTACCTCTAATGCCAAAATTCATTCGGTTTTATTCCCAGCTTGGGTATTGAATAGATAGCCTACACCTCGGACTGTCTCGAAGTAATCCCCGGCCGGCCCCAATTTTTTGCGTAGCTGTTTGATATGAGAATCAACGGTCCTGGTCTGCACATAGGATTGTACCCCCCAAACCACATCCAGAAGAACATCTCGTGTCTGTACCCGCCCAGCTCGCTCGATAAAGATGGATAGGAGTTTAAATTCAGTAGCCGTAAGCAGAACTTCTTCTCCATCTACATGGACTCGATGGGTATCGTAATTAACGTTTAGAGAACCAAAGCTACTTTTTCTGGGGGGTGTGTCACCGTTCCCCATAGTACGCCTTAGTGCCACCTGTATGCGTAAGATCAACTCTCGGATGCTAAACGGTTTAACCAGATAATCATCCGCTCCTACCTCAAATCCCACCACCCGATCAATTTCCTCGCCTTTGGCTGTTAACATAATGATGGGTATCTGACTGGTTAGAGGCGCTTCACGGATACGCATACAGATATCCAGCCCAGAGATGTCTGGCAGCATGATATCCAACAGGATAAGATCAGGGATGGGTTCTCTAAAAGCTTCAGTCAGAGCGGACTTGCCAGTCAAAGCCGAGCGGGTTTGGTACCCCTCCATGGCAAGTTTGATTTCCATTGGCGTGACTACATCCTTCTCATCCTCAACAATCAGGATGAGTGGATCATCTTCCCCCAAAGAATCTTGAACAGTTTTCATCCTGGCATCCCCCTCCCACTTTGTTTGATTACAAAAAGATCCTCAATGACCAAAATATCCGAAAATGAGAGTTGTTGTAGGCCTGCTTTCCCAGTTTATGATTATCCATTTGTTTTTAGTATTTTTCAATATAAATTTCTTCCCACAATTTTTTTGATGCGTCTTTGTGTCTTGTTCAGCAGTTTCAATTATTGATTATGCGGCGAACCAAAATCGATATTGTTTTTGAAAAGGTGGTCGAGCATGTTGTGATACGGGTACACTGTAAGCGCGGTTTTCTGACCGTCACTCAGACCGGTGACAATTCGGCTGGATCTACATTCCACGGTAGCAGCTTGTCATAGTCTTCCACAGTCTTGACTGCCGGAAGTCTGGTAAAGAGGTGTTCCAGATAGGCGAACGGTTCCACGCCATTAGCTTTGGCGGTTTCAATGACGCCATACAAATTGGCGGATGATTTCACTCCCCGGACCGAATTGGAAAACAGCCACCCTTTCCGGCCGACGACAAATGGGCGGATGGCGTTCTCGACCAGATTGTTATCGATCTCCAGGCGACCATCATCCAGGCACCCCTTTGTACCAATGTAGATGCTATCATCTAACAGATGACTTTGATTCGCATGGTGACTTGATG
>JADFZS010000137.1 GCA_015232405.1 Magnetococcales bacterium
ATTTGAAACACTCCTGCCTTGGATAGTCAAAATAGAATCCTGACAAAGTCAAGCTTGCAGGTTGATGGGGTTTATGCGGCGGATACGAAATACCGACCAATATCATGTATTCTCTTGTAATCCAAGTAGTTTTCGCCAGTTGGACATGGCGTGGCAACGATCATAGGAGTTTTGCAACAGTTTCCTGGCATTATTCCCGAGGGTTTGGCATAGTTCTGGGTTTGTTGACATTTTGACTATTTGATCGGCAAGGTGTTTGGAATTGCCCAAGTTCACACTCACTCCACATTGATTTTTTCTCAGTAAAATTGCGAGATCTCCTTGAGGATCACCAATAAAAATAATCGGCCTGGCTACTGCGGCTATACCATACAGCTTGCTGGGAAAGCTCAAGCCCTCCAGTTTTGGTAATAGAGAGACCATATGGACATCGGCAACACTAAGTGATTCGGACAATATACTGCGGGGCTGGTGGGCTCTGAAAAATACATTGGTTAAACTGCGGTTTTTTACCTCTTTTTTGATCCAGCCATATTGAACACCGCTACCAACGAATTCAAAGATTATGTCCGAATTGTTAACAAGCAGTTCCGCAGCGTCAAGAATTGTTTTGAAATCATGAACTCGTCCCATATTTCCGGAGTAGCCAACCACGAAGCGATCCATGTATCCATTTTCATGGCGAATGGAATTTTCACTACTGGCGATAGGGATAACCTTTTGACTGTCCGACCAATTATGCAACACCTGGATCTGTCGGGGAGACACCCCTTGGTGGCGGAGCTTTCTTGCCATTCTATTACAGAGTACTACGTTGACTTTTGCATTACGTAGTGAATATCTCCTAAGGCGTCGCAGAATCTTCGCAAATAATCCACTGAAGCCCTTTATTTTAAGGGCTGTTGCGATTTCAGGGAAAAGATCCTGGAGCCAATTTATCATGGTTGCCTGCCTAAACCACACTACCGGGTAGATGATGATAGAGAGAAGCGGTGGGTCGGTTTTGCAAACTACAATGTCGTGTTTTCGGGCTATAAACAGCAATTTGAAAAAAATTGACGAATAGAAAGTAAGATAGTCGATCATCCGACCAAGCATATTGGATCGACCAAACCTGGTGGTGCTGAGACGATGGACATGGACACCGTTGATGGTTTCAAATACTGGCAGGTTTGCCTGTGGGTTGTCTATATTCATCCTAGAGGTTATTACATGGATCTTTGTGTGCTGTTTTGCCAGATCAAAAGCAAGATCGCTGAGTAATTGGCTGGTTGCAGATTGGTCTGGATAGAAAAAACGGTTAAGAAAAATAATCTTATTTATTTTGAGATCCGCCCCCTCATCACTTATGGAGTTATTTTCCATTACACTCTCTCTACCAGCATATAATATCCATGGTATGGCAAGTAAAATCATGAAAATTGAAATATTTGCCGGTATGTGAAGAATGAAATCACTGGAGGCATGAAACAACATGCCAGAAACACCCATGATCGAGGCAAAGGAGAATCCTCTGGATAAATTATCTTTCGCCTGCACATGTACTCGTATTGCAATAAAAAGCGATAACAATACAGGAAATCCCAGCAGAGAAATTCCAATAACTCCTGTCTCACTTAAAAATTCCAGATAATCATTTTCTGGGTGTTTGAAATTGAGGGAACTTACAAAAGATCTGTATCTGGGAAATAGGCTCGAAAATGACCCCACTCCTGCTCCAAACAGCCAATGATCCTTGATCAATACCATGGTATCCCCAGCTAAAGTTACACGGGTCTCTGTACTGATGTTTGTCTCTGCAATTCTTTTGACCACACGGTCGATTCCAACAAAATTGCCGACGAGTGCCAGATCTATTATCAGAAAACTAAGAAAAAACAGGGCTATGATGCGACGCTTGTTTTTGAAAGAGTAAAAGGCAAATATGCTGCCGAATGAGAGACTGGCAACTATTGAGATATTGCCCATTCGTGAGCGACTCAATATTATTCCTATAACAATTATCACCAACAAGATACGTAGAGGTGTCTTGTAGCTCAACAGTACGCGTAGAAAGCTTACAATTTTTTGTTTGTTGGTCGTGTTATTTTGTTGTTCGTTGTTCAGTCCAGAGATAATCAGCCCAATACCAATTGATAAATTAATGACAAGAAAGTTGGCGAAATGATTACGGTTTATGAATGTACCGGAGGCGACGATGTTTGCATTTTTTGCCGAGGCGAATATCAAGGATATATCGTCAAAATAAAGGAATGCAATACCAAGTATAGCTTGCATGGTCGCACTGATGACACACACCCACCCCATGATGCGTAAGCGGTGGGCGCTTTCCGCCAGTAGGAGAGTCATGACAAAGATCAACAGATAGGCTATCCCCTTCATCCACTCCACATATGAGGAGTATGGTGATATGCTTAAAGGTATGTTGTTAAGCTCACCCCACAGGCTAATTTCCTGGTATATGCTGGCCAGGTTGGGGGACAGAATAGAGGCCAACTCATAGGGAATAGGAATGAATTGGGCGGTACTGATGAGGAGCCAAGCCGACCAGAGGAGTATGACTGGGAGTGCTTTTTTGTAGGCCGGGGTTAATGATACTTTGGAAAATGCATAAAGCAGAAACCATATCATTGTGATCAGAAAAATCCATACCTCAACGATACTCCAGGCCCAAGGGCGGTTACCGCCTAAAGGAAATGGAATACAGAAAATCAGAGCCAGAAATATATAGAAGAGGTAGCGCGGCGATCTAGACCTGCGATATAGGGCTTTTTTGGGACGATGTCGTTTGCTTGTGTGAGGTTCCAAACTATTTTTGTTAGTATTCATCCTATCAAGGCCTTGGCTCCCGTCCGCTGATTGGCTGGAAATATACTGTTTATTGCCTCCAAACTCAACTGTTTATTGATAATTAGTGATGCTGGAAGAGGCAGTTTTGCTGGTCGGTCAACTCCATTAGTGTAATTTTCCATGTTGGAAGGTTGACAAGTATGATACAAAATGGAGTGGTTGTAGCATTTTGCAGACAATCAAATATGGTGAGGAGTTTTTGCGGGGATGGAAATTACTCTTGGTCTGAATGCCTATCACGGTGACTCCGCAGCATGTCTGCTAATGGATGGAAAGTTGGTGGCGGCTGCTGAGGAGGAGCGTTATCGGCGTGTCAAGCATTGGGCCGGTTTTCCTGTCGAGGCCATCCGTTATTGCCTCCAGGTGGCTGGAGTCTCTCTTTCGGATGTGGATACCATCGCCATCAACAGCGACCCCAAGGCCAATCTGTGGAAAAAAGCTGCTTATATCGTTACCCGCAAGCCGGATCTTCAACTTATCAAAAAAAGATTGCAAAAAGCGCAAAAGAGACTCTCAATTGAGGAAGAATTGCTCCAACATTTTCCCGACACCCTATTCAAGGGCAAGGTAAAATGGGTGGAGCATCATCGCGCTCATATAGCCTCTTCCTTTCTGGCTTCCCCTTTTGATGAGGCCGTATTCCTTTCTATTGATGGCTTTGGAGATTTTTCATCTGCCGCCTGGGGTATGGGACGTGGAAATAAGCTCTCCATAGATGGATCTGTTTACTTTCCCCACTCATTGGGAATTTTCTATCAGGCTTTGACTCAGTTTCTTGGCTTCGGCAAATATGGCGACGAATACAAAGTGATGGGATTGGCGGCTTATGGCACCCCCAATTATCTCAAAGAGATGCGGCAGATAGTCCAGCTAAATTCCGATGGCTCCTATCAATTGAATTTGGATTATTTTCGCCACCACAATGAAAACATCGAGATGTCATGGAATGGTGGCAGTCCTCATGTGGGGCAGCTTTTTTCCGAGAGGTTGTCAGAGCTGTTGGGAATTCCCCGAAAGGCTGAAGATAGTTTGGAGCAGCATCACAAGGATATTGCCTGTTCGGTCCAAGCTATGTTTGAGGAGGCACTTTTCCATCTGTTGAAGAAGCTACATGACCAATACGACACCTCCAACCTGGCTCTATCCGGGGGATGTGCCATGAACTCGGCAGCCAATGGAAAGATCCGTTTGAATACTCCGTTTACCAACCTGTACATTCCTCCCAGTGCTGGAGATGCCGGTGGCGCAGTTGGTGCGGCCTTGTCAGTTTGGTCCGCTAATACGTCAGGTTCCATCCATAGCCATTTGGATCATGCCAGTTTCGGTAATAGCTATGATGATGAGGCCATTGAGTTGGTAGTGGACGAATACCGTGAAAGGTTGACTGAGAGCAACTGCATCATCTCCAAAAACAGTTCAGAAGAGTTGATAGCGGAGTGTGTTGACGCCATAGATTCAGGCATGATCATCGGTTGGTTCCAAGGTCGTATGGAGTGGGGACCTCGCGCTTTGGGAAATCGTTCTATTTTGGCAGATCCCCGGCGGGCCGATATGCGGGATAGGTTGAATAAAAAAATCAAACTACGTGAAACCTTTCGCCCTTTGGCCCCAGCCATCTTGCGAGAGGCAGTCGGTGATTGGTTTGAAAGTGATTATGATGTCTCCTTCATGTCTGAAGTTTTTTCCATACGTGAAGAGAAGCGTCCTCTTATTCCGGCTGTGACCCATATTGACGGTTCCGGTCGCCTTCAGAGCATAAGGCGGGATACCAACCCGCTCTACTACGATCTGATCAAGGCGTTCCACGCAAAAACCGGCGTTCCCCTTCTCATGAATACCTCATTTAATGAAAATGAGCCAATTGTCTGCCGTCCACAAGAGGCCCTGGACTGTTTTCTCCGTACCCGCATGGATCTCCTGGTTATGGGGTCGTTCATAATCCGTCGCAATGAAGACTAGTACTTAAGAATAACAGGCCGCACTCATCCAATGGTCAGGCTGTTATCTTCGGTTTCCTGGTAATCAGTGCTGAACTACATCTCCTTAATATTTCTGCTGGCGTAATACTATTTTTGTTTCCAGACAGAGTGCTTTGCGATACACGGTAGTAGGTTGACTTTATGTCGTATTCAGATGGGCATTCTAAAATAAATATTATTTATACGAAAAGTGGCTGTTCCTCACAATCCGCAAGTGATCGAACTGACCCAACCTTCTGCCAGGGAGATTCAGTATTATGCAAGTAACCTATGACCCCATCCTTCAAGCACTGCGCAAAAAAAGCGATACCATAGATTTGGGTAGCAGTTTCCAGGGAACGTATTCGGCCGTTACCGCCTATACGGTTGGTCAAACCCTGTCGTACAACGGCCTTCTGTATGTTTGCATCACGGACGGCACAGGGCAAACCCCGGATAGTTCCACCTCCTACTGGACAGCAATAACCAGCCAGGGAGATATTGGTCCCCAGGGGGTTCAGGGTGAGCAAGGGGTCATGGGGCTACAGGGTATTCAGGGAGAACAGGGCCCCATCGGGCCTCAGGGAATACAAGGAATTCAAGGGGAGCAAGGTGCGGCCGCCGCCACTTCGTTGGGTTCTGACACCATCTACTTTGATTCTGATATCGATACCGGCATGGTGCGAACCGGAGCGGACACCATCACCATCAAAACGGGAGGGGTGGATGCTTTAACACTGGATAGCAGTCAGAATATCACCATTGCCGGGGACTTGGTCATCAATGGTGATACCATCACTCAGAACGTAACTACCGTGGAGATCCAGGATAACATTTTGCTGCTCAATAATGGGGAGTCTGGGGCTGGAGTGACGGCTGGAAACGCTGGATTCGAAGTTGACCGGGGTTCATCCGCTAATTTTCATCTGTTGTTCCGGGAATCCGACGATGTTCTGGTCGTCGGGGAGACCGGCTCTCTTCAGGTCGTTGCCACACGAGAGGATTCACCGCTGGATGGTGGAGTTGCCGTATGGAATGAGAGTGCAAACAGTTTCATTACCCGTGCCGACCATGTGGATATAACCGATACAACAGTACAGATTGGTGGGGCTGGGGCAGGTGTGACTGGAAGTGGTAACTTTATCGGGGGCGATGGGGCTGCTGAAAATGCAACAACCATGGCCGACTCTGTCATCATAGGCAATAATGCGTTGGGTGTGGGAGTCTGCACCGGAACCGGGGCTAATGTGTACCTGGGGACTCGAGCTGGTGAAAATACCACAACTGGAAACAACAATGTTCTGGTCGGTCATCTGGCCGGTATCCAATTGAGTACCGGGGTTTCAAATGTTGCTATCGGGGCAGCCTCAGGACCGATGTATAACAATGCAACTGGCAATCACAACCTCTCCATCGGCCCAGGAGCCGGAATAAACCTAACTGCCGGCCACAGAAACATATTTATCGGTCGTAATGCCGGTAGTCTAGTCACAACGGAATCAGATCAGTTATATATCGATAATAGCATCACATCAACTCCCTTGATTCATGGTGAAATTGCAAACGATAACGTTGGGTTAAGCACTACTGACTATGGTGGCGGAGTTGGTGTGTTGGCTCTTGCCGATGCTACAACGGCCCCAACCAGCAATCCAACGGGAGGAGGTATTCTCTATTTCGATGCTGGCGTATTAAAGATCAGAACGCCATCTGGGCTCTTTACTGTTGATGTAACTGCTGTCTAGGGAGGTGTTACTAACTATTATTTTTGTCACCTTGGCGATATCATTTTACGGCATTATCCTCATCGTCATAATCAAACAGCTGAGCGGTATCATTGCAGTATTGGTGGATGATATTTTTGTCCTCTTGGGAAAAATTTGCTTTATAATATGATGGTAAGCTGATTTTTTCCCTATAGTGAGCAATAACATCCTCTGCGTCGCTAATCCCGGAGTGGGCAAAAATGCGCTCTAGTGTGGTGGATGTGTGTGAGCAGAGATCTTCATATCTAACAACAAGTGTCGCCTTCTGGAGAGCTTTATTGGTGGCAAGGCGTTGGTAAATAAAGCGGTGGATATCATTCCAGTAGATCGCCCAACCCTGAACCTCTTCTCCCCGTTGCCATGAGGTCAGCACCTGTTCCACTGCCGTATCCGGCCCCGTATTTAGGGGGCGACGACCAAGGCCATACTCAAAGTGTCCCTGTCGGTGCATAAAGCGCAAGGCTCTGGGGTTGTCATTTTCCCCTTGGTTGAAAAGGTTGTGCTGTTTCATCAGTGAAGCAATATGAGGCTCAGGATGGCGGATGGGCACAATGAATCGAGCATCTGGGAAAAGTTGGAGCAGATATTCCAACCTGGTTATATTGTAGTTTGCTTTGCTGAGATAGCGTTTGCCTCCACGGACCAAAATTAATTTACGGATATGGTTCCGATAAAACGTTTCAAAGCTTGGGTTGCTTGTTGTAGCATCTAACAATGCACTATTATTTGGATTGTGAAGTTCATTAAAAAAAGCCATCCACAGCACCTCTTCCAGTGCTATAGGGCTGTCGGGTGAGGTTAATATTCTGTCAGCACCGGCGCGTTCGACTGGTTTGCTGTCGGATGATGTTTTTGCTAAAAACTGATTTGTCCAGAATGGAGTAAAAACAAATGGAAAATCTCGATTAAGGTGGCTGGCCATATTTGGTGTCTTAGCCAAGATCTCCAATAATATTGTGGAGCCGCTACGAGCAAGACCGGAAACAAATATCGGTGATTCAACTGCAACATTAGCGAGTTTTTTTTCCATCATCTCTGATTCAAGGTTGCCAAGACCTATCCAGAATTTTTTCCTGTTGTGTATCAACCCACCTAGCAGGTCAATAAATAATGGCACATGCAAAGATTTTTTTGTCGACATAGTTGTTTTAATCCTCTACATTGTGGCGCGTAGCTGATGCCGTTTCTAGTAACAGACCTGATTTATCGTTTTTGGAAATATAAGATGCAGAAATTACTTCCCCTCATATTTGTTACTATTTTTTTCCCTGATATTGCCCACGCATATATAGATCCAAATGCTGGCAGTATGATTCTACAGATCCTGGCCCCAATATTGATTGTCGCCAGTGCGGGCTATTTTTTTCTGAAAAAGGCGGTTCACTCATTTTTTGATTGGCTAATCGGTCTCTTCAAGCGTGATTCCTCTTAATTTGCTTGCCTGCTCTCCATCAATGCTGGTGGAATATGGGTCATCAACCGCTTTACCACTTCAGGATATTTAGTGATCAGGTTGTTGGACTCTCTGGGGTCTTCCTCCAGGTTATAGAGTAGGCTCGGTTCAGGAGTTGAATTTTCTTCCAACTTGACAACAAGTTTATATCCTTCATCCATAACAGCGACGACACCATTTTTCAATGGCCCAAACGAGCTGTTGTTGGGAAAATTCATAGAAATTTTTGCACTGGATTTTGCACCGTCAACCCTCATTATGAGTGGTTTCAGTGACTCTCCATCCATCCAGTTTGCAACAGGCTCCTTGAGAAAATCCAGAATAGTAGGAGGAATGTCGACCAGGGTAGCGTTATCCTTGATGATGTGACCTTTCCTTTGGCCGGGAAGGTGGACCAAAAATGGGACATGGATCAATGCCTGATGCATAAATTCAGCACTGCTATGACCGAAATATCCCTTTTCGAAGCTCTCTCCATGGTCAGAAGTGAATATAATTATTGAGTTTTCAAAATATCCATTTTGCTCAAGATAATCCAAAAACAGGCCAATGTCGTAGTCCGTATTGCGGATATATTCATCATAGCGCAGTCGGATCTTGTCAAAATTCTCTTGATCCTTTGGTTCAAATTTCCCATAAATCAGGCTAACCTTAGACATGGACTTGTCGACTAACTCATCTGAAACATAGCGTTGGCGAAACTCTGGGGAGGGCAGATAGGGGTCGTGAGGAGGAAGTATGTGTACCCACAAGAAATGTGCCTGGGTCCTGTTTTCCTCCAACAGGCTTCGTCCCAAATCAAAAACCAGCTTTGAGGGATATTGGGTCTGCCCCTTGGGAACTTCCAAAATAGTGGATTCGTCTAATAGCTGGATTAAAGGGTAAAACAATCTCCACAAACTTTCAGCCAGTGGGATACCGTTGATATTCATGAGTTTGATAAATTGCGCCCGCATCCTGTTCAGCAATCCTAGGATTGGTGTCTCCGCTCCATCATCAAAACCAGTCAGGTTGAGTTTTATGGGGTTTGCATTATAGTTGGCAACAACAGCTGAAGTCCGATAACCCTTATTTTTTAGAAGTTGGGCCAGATTCTCTTCTCTATCTACTCCGCGCAAATAGCTCTGCAGATGGATGCCTCGGTGGTGATCGATTGTTTTGCCTGTCAACATGCTGATGACACTAGGGGTGGTGTAGGTGGAGTTGCTGAATGCATTGGAAAAATTATGACTGATTTTACTAAAGCGTTCTATCTCAGGTGTAGTGTCCAGATGGTAGCCGTGCAATGACATATCTTGCGCTGTTAGGGTATCGGCAGAGATCAGGATAATATTGGGTGACTCAGAGCTTACGGGAGTGTGTCTGCTTATATCTTCCGAGGCATCATTAAACAGGGGTAGTGAGGTAGTAACAAGCGCAAAAAGCGTTATTAGCAGGATAATGCTATTTTTTTTGCTGGACAGAATAGTGATTCTTTTGCTGAAATCCTCAAGATAACGGTTTACGGGTTTGAAATAATTTAACCCCATAAAGCAGACAAATAGTGCTATGGATTGGAGGAGTGAAATATGTTTCACGGAAGCTGGTAGGGATATGTCAACTCCATAAGAGACCCTGATCCATTTCCTGGTGATGTAATAGAGGATCATGGAAACAGATAGGAAGTTCACGCTGTACAGAAGAGTCAGTGCGAGGCTGTGTAGATTTTTTTGTAACCGAAAGGTTAGAGGCGCATTAATCGGATCTGGTTTGGGGGCGGTTATCGCTAATAGCAGCGGAAAAATTAGTACCATAATCAGCAACACGGGAGGAATCATGAAAACCATCAGTGAGGCAAAAAGCTGGATGATTTCGAATGGAGTTTTGTACCAAGCTAAATAGTCGACACCCAATATTAGAAAAGCCGTTGGAGTCATGATGGCACCAAGCAGGAAAATTGATTTAAAGACCTGCAGGTGGAGATTGTCTCTACGTTGTCCTGTGCTTTTGTCCATCAGTTTCCCTTTTTTTGGGCAGGCTGTATTCCTTGGCCTTCAATCATTGAATTGGCATTTTATGTTAATCCTGATAGTATATGCATAAAATAGGCGAAGTAACAGGTATCCGTTGACAAAATTGAATATATTCACCACATGCTCTGAGTTCAATCCAGTAGGAGGGTAAATGAAGGTTGTATTGACTTCCGCACCATTCAACGATGAGTGGCGGCTTGAGACACCAGGCAAAAATGACGGGTATCCGTTAGGCATCCCCTATCTCCACTCCTATCTGGAGAGCCATGGTCATGAGGTCCATTCTCTGGTGAATAATCATGGGGAGCTTGAGAGCTATTTCCATAAGGTTTATGAGTCATTACGTGAATTCAATCCTGATGTTGTGGGACTTAATTTCCTTTCGGATAATCGGAGCAACTCTTTCAAGTTAATAGAATATATTCGTAAAAACCATTCCGGTGTGCGTATCATTATCGGTGGTGTCCATGCGACTACAATGTTTGAGCAGATTGTCAGGAAATATCCCGGTATTGTTGCAGTTCTCGGTGAGGGTGAGCTCACCTCGGCTGAGTTGTTGAAGTATTTTGAGAGCGGTGCGCCTCTTAATGCAGTCAACGGTATCGCTTTTATGGATCAGAACGGGGCAGATGATGCCGGTAAAGTGGTAAGAACACCTCCCAGGGAGTTGATCAAAGAACTTGACAAACTGCCGTTTCCTCACCATGACATTTTTTTCCATGGGGGGCGGACCTCTGCCCATATACTTACTTCCAGAGGCTGTCCTTTTCTCTGCACCTTCTGTGTGACCGATGCAAGCTGGCGGCGCAAGATCCGCTTTCGTTCCGTAGAGAGCATCATCAGTGAGATCGAACATTTGATGGAAACATATCCGCAGTTGGATAGCATATTTTTTGCCGACGACCTTTTTACGATAAACATGAATCGGGTTATAGCTTTTTGTGATGAAATCGTTCGTCGTAAGATCAAACTGCAGTTTCGCTGCATGACCCGCTTCAAACCCATGAGCCAGGAGATGATTAATGCAATGGCCAGGGCCGGTTTTGTAACTGTTTATTTCGGATTGGAGACAGCCTCTCCCAAGCTACTGGAATCATCAAGAAAAGGTATAACCCAGGATGCGATTTTACAGTCTTGGGAGAAGATGAAACACTCTAAGCTGGAGTTTTCGGTTTTTCTGATTGTTGGTCTTTATGGCGAGACCAGGGAGACGATTCGTGAGACGGTGCAGTTCATACAAAAAATGCAGTCCATCCGATATGTCAGTTTCTGCAATCCAAATATTCTCATTGTTTACCCTGGTTCCGGAATTTATGATATTGCCAAAGAGTACGGCTTGCTGGACGATGATTATTGGTTGACGGACAAACATTCCCCCTACTTTACTTGTGAACACTCCCTGGAAACGTTACGTGATTTCAGTGAGGAGCTGTTCGATAGTATCTCCATTAACCGATTTTTCACCTATGCTGGATTTCGTAATCAATGGATGATGATTCCGGCCATTATCAAGGCCAATCTAGCTGGGCAGTTGGATTTAGCACGTATAATCGGTGGAGCGATCCGTTCTCGTAACCTTAGGCTCTATACCATGTTGAAGTGGGTATATATGCGCCTGCGTAGGGCCTAATTTATGGATGTACCTGGGTGCTTCCAGTCTATTTGCCCTGGTTGTGCTATCACTTCTTGGTGCTGGATATGTAGACCCGGATTTCCCAAATAGAAGCCAAAATTTCTGGAAGTTGATGTCTGAAGCATGATATAATTCAAGCGTTTTGTGATTAAACGGCATTAAAGAGCGAGGTGTTCGCATTTACTCACGAAGTGATGCAGCGTTTGCTTCTCCTGAATATTACGAATACCATGAAGCCAAAGGGATCGGATATGCTGTTCGTTTGCCAACCAATGGGGTGCTGCAGAAAAAGATCGATCATCTGCTAACTCGCCATGTTGGAAGACTGCCAAAAAAGCCTCGTGTATTTTTTGAAGACTTCAAGTACCAGGCAGGAACGAGGTCAAAGCCAAGGCGAGTAATTGCCAAAGTTGAATGGCATCAAGGTGAATTGCACCCTCGTGTCGGATTCATCATAACTAATCTAAAATGGACACCCAAGGGGGTCATAAAATTCAACAACAAGCGTGGGACAGCAGAACAGTGGATAAAGGAAGGTAAAAATGCGATTCGATGGACTCGCCTTTCTTGTGTCGAATTCAAGCAAAATGCAGTGCGACTCCAACTGTTTGCATTGGCTTACAACCTCGCTAACTTTATGCGGACCTTGGCACTGCCAAAAGAGATCAAACATTGGTCACTGACCACGCTACGTGAAAAGCTGATCAAGATCTGAGCGAAAGTTGTTGCTAGTAGTAGATATGTGACATTCCAAATGACAGAGGTGGCGGTCACAAAACGTTTGTTTGCAATGATACTTAGCCGTATACGACGATGGCAAATGGCTACTGTATAGGGAAATCGTGGCTTTGTGAGAATAGCATCAGGATAGGTATGTCCCAAATCAGGTAATCAAACTGCAATCAAAGCATATTGGTGCTGATTTTTCACTGGCTTGTGCAATGATGGTATTATTGGCATCATCAGATATGGATAGTAATTGATTCCGAGGATGTTTTAGTCAAAATGGAGGCACGTTATGAGCTACATGGGAAATGTCGGATAAGAGGTAGCAAATGAGGTTTCTATGAAACAGTGCAAACTGCTGATTATTTCACCCCATTTTCCCCCAATAAATGCACCTGATCACCAGCGTATACGTAT
>JADFZS010000138.1 GCA_015232405.1 Magnetococcales bacterium
AATATCTTTTCGGGTCTAGCTATCAATATGGAGAGACCGTTCCGTACCGGGGATATTGTTAAAATCGGTAATAACCCGGTGGGAACTGTATTGGATCTTGGGTGGCGCACCACACGGATTCAAACCCCAATCAATACCGTTGTCAGTATTCCCAACCATTCGGTTGGCGATGTAACCATTGAGAACTTCACCTTTCCCAATGAAACTATTATGCAAGTTGTGAGGATACATGTTGATATCCATCACTCCCCAGATAGAGTTCTAAAAGTGATACGGGATGGTGCGCTATCCGTACCAGCGATCCCCGATGCCCAAATTATCATTGCTGGTGTCTCTTATGATGGTGTAGATGAGCGGGGGGCATGCTATGTTGTTGCCTATAATCTCACCAATTATGCCAAATGGATACCAGCCAGCAGACAATTGAAGTTAAGTATCAGGAAACATCTTCATCACGCCAACATTCCGGTACTGACAGCCAGCAAACAGGTCCTAACCCGAACATTTGAGAAAGATCGCCAACTCTCCCCTACTGATTCCATTGAGATGGTGTTGCAGGATAATGCGATCTTGGGAATCATGACACCGGAATTTAGGAGTGAGTTGGCCAATAAACTGATTCCCCTTGAGTACAAACCAGGTGAAATGATCATTCAAGCTGGAGAAAAAGGTAGCTCAATGTTTGTTGTTCAGGAAGGTGTTGTGGAGGTCTCGATTTTTGATAGTCAATTGGAGGATGATATCATTGCTGCACAGCTGGGAGTTGGTCAATTCTTCGGTGAAATGAGCCTTTTAACTGGAGAGGTGCGCTCGGCAAATGTGAAAGCCTTGACCTTTACCCGTATTCTGGAGGTTAGGAAAGAGGATATTGACAGTGAGCTTAAAGCTAACCCGGAATTTCTCCAAGCCTTGGGAGAGGTGCTAGCCAGCCGAAATCTGGCCAATGAGAATCTCTTGAAATCGGATCAGGAGGCTGAAACCAGCGAAAAGGGGTTGGTTAATGATATCTGTCAACGTATTGCTCGCTTCTTCAATTTAAAATTCTGATTTTATCTTTAGATAAAAGGGAATTCTCTCATAGTAAAGGATGCTTTTAAGTTGAATTTATGGGATAAAAAAGGGCTGGGATGTTTTGTGTCTGGGGTGATATTTACAGATTTATGTTATAAAAGGGGGCTTTGGCTCCGTTCAAATGAGAATCATAGAAACAAACAAACGGTATAATTTTTTTTTAGTCGATAAAATCAGTAATAGAATTGAGATGTTTTCATCCATGAAGTTACTGTTGCTTCTACTACTTGTGATATTTTCTCTAGTTGGGCCTGCCAATGGTTATAAACAGGCTCTGGCAGCCATCAATTTAAATAATGGGCTTGAGGTACATTTTTCTCTTAACGGTAACGCATCTGATTCATCCAAGAGGAAAAGAAATGCAAATGTATACGGTGCTATTGCAACTTTTGATCGTTTCGGTAATCCCGATAGTGCTTACAGTTTTAACGGTGTAAATGAGTTTATCAAGGGACATCATCTACCTCTAGGGAAGAGCTTTTCCATAAGTCTGTGGGTATATTTGCCAGCCAATAACAGTAAGCTGATGACCATGTTGTGGCAGCTTGACCATAAAAGAGTTAAAAAATCACTCAGGCTTGGTGTTACCAAAGAGCAGAATCTGATTTTATCTTTTGCTGGTGGTAGCATCTCCAGTGAAGCTGCTTTACATGCTGGTCGCTGGCATCATGTAGTCGTGGTCAACACCCCCTCGCAAAAATCAACACAGCTATATTTGGATACAAAGCTCGTTAGTCAAGGCAACTTAGGGAGGTTTATTGATAACAAGGGACGTATTTTTATCGGCTCTGCCTTTCGTAGTGATGCTTTTAAAGGTTCCATAGATGATGTCAGAATTTTTAGTCGCTCCATATCCGAGCAAGAGATAACAGCACTTTATGCAATAAATGAAATTACCAGCGTGGACAAACTGTCCAGCACTTCTAGTAACCTTAATACCCTGTTTACCACACAGAGCACTTCTCCTACATTTGGGAGATCAACTTCTGAAGCAACCCAAACCCCTCTGCACAATTTAAGTAACGAGGATGTACTAGCCCGCAATCAATATTTATGGGAGCAGTCCTTAAATGACTTGAAAGCTGCTCTCAGGGCTATCCAGAAAAGTGATGTTCTTATCAACGAAATACAGCGACAAATCAGCCTTAACAAGATTTCAGAGCAGGGACCACCTCCACTTACCAAGATGGTCGATGTTCCAGATAATGAACAAACTGAAATTGATCGTGGCGAGAACTTGCTTTCCATGCTCAAAAAAAAGATGGAGTTGATGCTGACCCATCAAAAATTGCTAAAAAACAAAGCGGAGCAACTACAATCAGCACGTAAAACAGCAAAGATCTTTGCCAATACCATTGTAAAACTTGTTCTGTTTACCAAGGAGATCAACTGGAGGGTTGCCGACGGAACTATGGAACCTGTGAAGATTCCAAATTTTGTTTCGATGAAAAGTTTGGCTGATCAGCGGCAAATCTTGACTACACAGCAGATAGAATTAAATAGCAAAATAAATGCTGTTAAAGATGAGCTACAAAGATCAAATAGCTCCATTGGTAAAATGGCAAAACGTATTGCAGCGGCCCAGAGAACCTATGAAGCAGTCAGAAAACATGAAATCAGGGAACGTAAACGCAAATCACTTAAACTGCTCTACTCTCAACAGTCGGCAAAAAATATCAGTGCTTCCATATCTACACTTCAAGATGAACGTACTTGGTTGAATGGTGCGTTATTGCTGTCTCAGGGGCAGTTTGAAAAAAACCGGAACATTACCAAAAATATCAGCACAAAACTCCAAAGCTCTCCAAAAGACAAAGGGCTATCCAACAATGTCCCACAGTCGGTCTTAATTGAAAAACAGACCCAACAACTTGTTCTTCTGGAACAGTATCGTAAAGGTCTTTTAGCACAAATAGATACAGGAAAAAATCTGGTTCGTGATGCCGTTGCACTTCAAGAACATCTTTTCAAGATGGAAGTTCTGGCTCAGGTAACTTCTGAAATGGTCAATGAAGGCAAGATTACAGCAGATAAACTCCATGAAGGTTTTGTGAAACAACAGTTTGTTGATGATGGTGAACTAATAAAAAGTCGTGTTGTTTTGGTTGATAAGGTTCTTGCACAATCCCAGCAACAACTACAAAAAATTCCACAAAAGGTTGATTTAGCAAAAAGTCTTATCAAAAAACTGAAGCTTAATAAGCAGCGGCAAGATGAGGAAATGGCAATTGCCAAGCAGGAGCAGGCTCTAAAACTCAAAGTGCAGGGGCTATCCCCCCAACAACTAGCTCTTGAGTTTCAAACAAGCATAAACTCTCTTGAAAAAAATCAAGAGTTTCTATCGACCATTCGGGCAGCCCAGCAAAAGCAGCAGCTATCCACTAGAGAATCAATAGCCGAACTCGAAGCGATTGAAAATACCCAACAGCGGATTTACAGAAAAAAACTGGCACAAAGAGTTGATAAGATAAAAGCAGAAATTGCTCAATTTGCTGGTCTTCTTCCCATGGAAAAAAATGTTCAACTATCATCCGATAGCGGAGGTATTGATTCTAAAAACAGCTCCTCAACCATTGCTTTAGTACCGTTCCAGAAAATGACATACTCTCTTAACGAGGGTTTGATACACTGGAATACTGTAAGAGCTGTTTTGGAGGAGCGATTCATTGAATTAAATCGCCAGACTGCAGAGTATTCAAAAAAACTATTAGAAACTATCAACCTAGTGCGAACCCAAAGAGCTTATGCTTTTGCACTGCGTAAAAAGCTTGGTCAAAATGGCAATGAGCTAAAATCTGTTCAGCAAGGTATTGCCGATGTACTTACTTCGGACCGCTCAATTATTTTCAAGAAAGAGTTGGTCATGGTTCAGGATCAGCACCAGCAACTTGAAGAAAAGATCAAAGGGTTGGATTGGCAGTCTGAAACTATTGGTAAGACTCGGGATCTTCTCAAACATTTGCTCGACCAATTGGGATCACGTATCGATCTTAGCCAACAGCAGGAGAAGCTTGCTCAGTTATATAAGTTGAATCGTAAGGAGATGTCAGATGCAGATCAGGGGGCTTTGCTCCAAGCATCTTTGCGGCTTCTTGAGTCAGAACGGTCTTTTGGCGAAACGTTACTAAGCTTTATTCCCGTGGACCCTGGTAAAGACCTGACAAATCTGTTGCAAACATTTTATCTAAGCTTAACTGAACTGGAGGGAAAAAAACGTAACCTTGCAGAACAAAAAGAGCTAATCAGTAAGATGCTAATCTTAGCCAATGGGGAAAAAGATACCATCTTGAAGATTATACCCAACCTGCGCCTAAGAATAAAAAATATGAATCAGGAGCAGAAACGCTTGATGGCAATAGCTAAAATGCGCCTTGCTCCAGAACATGCCCACGATATACAAAAACAGTTTCAAGATGAGTTTGGCGTAGCTATCTCTATACCACATCCTGCCTCCAAGTCTGAGGGGTTGGCAATAATTGATCAAGTTGCCACCACTATCAATGATAGATACATCCGATCAAAGGCTTTGGAACATTGGATTGATATATTTGATAGCAGGCTTAAGTTGAGCGGTATCATTGCTGAAAAAACTTCTTTAATAGAACAGGGCGAAGTGATTAAGTCCAATCAATTCGGAATTGATCGTAGAATAAAAACTCTTGTGGGAAACAGTGATGACACAGGAGAGATTCAACTGCTAAGAATAGATAACAATCGGGTTCGCAAGAAAGAGGGTACCAGAATCCTCATCACCATAATTGTAATTTTTAGCATAACACTGATTGCCCACTATCTGGCTAGCTCCCTGTTCAAGCGCATCATTGCCAAACAAGAAAGCCAGAAAGATGCAAATAGCGAATCCCAAACGTTGGTCTTTTACAATTTTCTAAGGGCTATTGTTCTTTCTGCTGTTTGGGCTGGAGGTTTACTTACGATACTATCATCCCTTGGTTTCTCAATCGGTGCGCTAGTTGCTGGACTTGGTATTTTCGGATTGGCTCTGGCAATGGCTTCAAAAGAGACTCTTGGCAATCTTATAGGTGGTTTGAATATTATTGAGGCCAACCCATTTAGCCATGGAGAGGTGGTTCTATTTATGGATAAATTTGTTGAGGTTGAACATATAGGCTTGCGCTATAGCAAACTTCGTGAAATTTCAACAGGGTATCTTATTACAGTTCCCAACAGTCGCTTGTCAGATAATGAATTGATCAGCGTTAGTCGTAGCCCAGCTGGCAGAAAAGTAAATATAAAAATTGCATTGTCAGTATCCAATAGCTCCAAACAGGTTGAATTTGCCCTGGGCTTAATGCAACAGATAGTTGCTGACTATCAGGGTACAAACCTTGATAATAGCTATATCACCATTGATAAAGGTATGTTTTTACTCAATATGCGTTACAAATTTCCCTTCAGTATGGATACATTTGTGGTGCAAAACGACATCAACTCTGCAATCATTGATAAATTCAAAAAACACAGCATCGAATTTTTCAGTACAACACTTAAACTTCAACATCAATAATAGGAATAGTCATGCCAATTTTTGCATACTCTACACGTATCTTAGAAGCTTATTTATCTCGTAACACTATAAGCCCAGATGATCTCCCGGAATTTATGGCCAGTGTCCACAGAGGCTTGATGGATATGAAAAACAGTGAACTTGAAGAGGTGGAGAACAGAATTAATGCGCGTATTGACTCTGCCCTGGAAGAGAAGAAAAATGTTCTCACAGATTATCAACAACGTCTTAATGCTCTAAATGAGAAACGGACTCAACTACGTGAGTCTGAGTATGGGTCACGTAGCGAGCGCCGTGATGCAATACTTTCCATAAAAGAACAGATAGCTGATGTCAAAGAGTCAAGAAAAGATGCTCTCGCTATGATTGACGACTCTATAAAAGATTTCCGCCGTCAACTTAAAGATGCCAGAAATGAGATCGTATAAAGTTATCTCTCAGGCTTGAACCGGAAGAAAAGTTAACCGCTCCATTGTGTTAACCCCATGGAGTTGGTGTGCCGGGGGCATTGGTTTTTGTTGATACTGTATTGAGATGTTAAAGCATTTGATGAGTGGCAAAAAATAAAATTGCCACTTTTTCCACTACTTGCCATGCTATATTAAATAGAGCTGTATAATGTTGGTAAAAGTGGCAGTTGGTGGTAAGCCACCACCAACTGCCGACAAGGATTAAAGATCCTTTGTTTGTTTTTCTTTAGGATTCTTAGCAGAAATAATATGCTCTTTTAATAATTAGCTATTACAGTAGCATTGAGAACGGTGTCAGTTTTATCGAATGAAGATGTTAGTGGTTCGTTGTCATATTTAACAGTGTAGCCAATCTTCAGAGAGAATATATCATTAAAGGCAGTCGTAACAGCAGTTTCCGAGTTTACATTAAAATTATCTGTATTATCAAAATCGTGCAGATATTCAACTGATTGAGTAAACTTGGATTTTTTATTGAATTGGTAGCCATACTCAGTGAATAGACGTCCATTGGCAAAGCTGTTATCAGTATCGTCGGTAAATTGTTCTTGCACATAATTTACGCCAGCTTCAGTTGATAGGCTATGTTTAGGACCATCGATAATTTTATACCCTAAGCCTGGACCAACTGAGATTTTGCTCTCGGTACCAGCAAATTCATCTTTTTCCCAACCTGTTGTTATAAACAGGAAAAGAGATTTAGAGTAACTATAATCTCCTCTTAGGCTTGTAGCATAACTTTCAGAAGATAGCTCACCATCAGATTCTCCCCGTATTATACTTAATTTCCAGTCAAGTTTAATCTTTTGGGTTAAATCATATTTAAGGCTATTTTTCAAAGCCAGATTTTGCGAATCACTGTTGCCAGTTGTGTTGACAAAAGAGAGTTCTGTTTGAGCACTCCAAGCTTTTTTATCATCATCAGCAAAACTGACATTGCCGACACCAAAAATAGAAATGGCTACTGCCAAAGCCAGGGCTGATTTTTTTTTGTTTATCATTAAACACACCTTTTTGATATTTAAGAAATGGAACATTTTGATAGTTATAAACTCTGCCTTAGGTAGCAAGTAGCATACCAGTATTTTTGTATCGATGAGCTTGAACAGGAAAAGGAAAAACATTTGATACCAGAGAAGATCTTGTTTGACGATCTGGGATTTTGAATTGTGTGATAGCCTATCAGTTAAATGTTCCTAAATGGTCCGTAATGGTCTATATTGGAGACTCACTTATGGAGGAAAATTCAATGGCTTCAAATGTAAAGATATCCGATGATTTGGTAGCTGATGCTAAACGTTTTGCTAAAGTCTACCACCGTTCTCTACCTAAACAGATAGAATATTGGTCCAGGATAGGCAAAATAGCTGAAGAGAACCCGGATTTACCCTATTCCATGATCAAGGATATTCTTCTGGCACGAAATGAAGAAGAGCATGAGGAGTACGAGTTTGGTTGATGAAGATTCTGCAAAGCTCAGTTTTTAAAAGATCTGTCAAACGGCTCCACTCCAACCAAAAGAGAGATTTGGATAAAGCAGTTAGGGCTATTCTGTCAGATACATCTAAAGGAGAGGAGAAGGTAGGCGATTTGTCTGGAGTCCTGGTTTATAAATTCAAAATGGTTAAACAGTTGACTCTCTTAGCCTATGAAATAAAAGATGACTCTCTGATATTATTAGCCCTGGGAAGCCACGAGAATTTTTATCGAGACCTGAAAAAATAGAGGTTAACTAAATCGCGTTCTCGATTTCATGTTGAAGAAATGAGCATCGATCCATTATATATTGGTATTGCAAAATAGGTAGGATCTTGAGAGCATATGGAAATCGTTGATAAGAGTTCCTGGATCATATATGACCTTGGAACTTCCAAGCAAATGTTGCACGACAGGTGGCCTGGCAAAATTAATCAAGATCAGCTTGGCATTTTCGGCAAAAGTCGGGTATCACCCCTTTGCCATGAAAAGCCTTGCGTAAAGTTGTCGCTTTGGTATCCAAGATAATCGTTTCAAGAGATTCTGAATTTGCATCTCCTATTTTAAGCTGACCATCATAATCCAGACAACATGGAACACAGATACCGTCCCACAAAATCGCTACGTCTGTGAAAGGATGATAGCAGAATTTTGCTGTATTTTGATATTTCAACCGGGCATTTTCATCAATAATTGTATTGGCAAATGTAAAGTTGCTCCAAAAATTCAGTGTAATACCAGTATGTAGGCTGTAGTGGGAATCTTTTCTGCTAAACCAATCTTGCTCTAGCCTTTCTGGGGGAGTTCTTGGATAGGGTTGCAGGCCGTAACGAAGCTCAATACCCTTTATCAGGTCACACCAAAAGTTGATTTGCCCGATAATTGACTTCTTATCAGCCAATACATCAACATTTGAGGGTTGGTTACCTGTTTTCATCAAGCGGATCTGAATTTGGCTTTTTAGCTGCCCTGAATTAGCATATCTATTCATCCAAGTATCGATAGCTCTTTTGATGCCACCAATATATTTTTCCCAAGACATCTTGCTGCCACGCAGTTTGTAACTTTCCATATTCGGGGTTTGCAGGCTGATAATTAAATTTCCCCATAGTTCATTGAGCAGCAAATCAATTTTATCACTGGTTAAAGTGCTGCCATTGGTAACCAGATCAACTTTTAAACCATGCTTTACTGCCAACTGCAGTACCTCACCTATCTGGCTATGAAGCGTAGGCTCTCCCATCTGGTGAAGGTTGATGGTTTTTGCCAGTTTTTTATCCGCTATCTCCTTTAATAGTTTTTCAACAAGACCAAGGGACATTTCACCTTTTGCACGAACCTGAATATCTGAAGGACAAAAAGTACAGTGAAAGTTACAGCGGTTTGTCAGTTCAATAAAAAACCTGTTACAGCCGGGATAATCGTCGGCGATGTCAATATTTGTTCCACTGTTTAGCCGTATAGCCACCGCTTTTTGATAGCTGCCAACCCCGTCACGGTGGTTATCAAGCTTTAACTGGGCAGCACCAAGAGTGGTGTATGCATCGGCATAATCGGGACGAAGTGAGATGGCTTTATTTAGACTTACGACCGCTTCGTTAATCCTGCCTTGTTCAAGCTGGACAACCCCCATATTGGCATAAACCTCGGCAAAATCAGGATTGATCTGTAAGGCTTTATGGAAGCTTGCAACTGCTTCATGAAATCTACCCTGTTCTTGTAGGGCAACTCCAAGGTTGGAGTAGACATCAGCATATTGGGTGTTGAGTGATACCGCTTTTTGATAGTTGATGACGGCCTCTTCAAGCCTGCCAATGCTTTGTAATGCCACTGCAAGTTTAGATAGTGCAGCTGTATTTTCAGGATCGACCACCAAAGCTTTTCTATACAATTTGATCGCTTCATCTACCTGCCCAGATTGATGAAACCCTACCCCTTTTTGAAAAAGCTCCTGCCCACTGTCCAACAGTTCTCCCTTCGTCGCTATATTGCTCTTAAGACCATTTAAACAATCAACAATCTGTTTGTTTTCCGGCTCATTGGTTAAAGCAGTCTCCATGACTTCAATCGCCTCCTGATTGCGCCCTAAAGCATGGAGAGATATTGCAAGGTTGTAGAAGAGATCGGCTCTTTTGTTATCGATGCTGATTGCCTTTTCAAACTGGACAACAGCAAGATCGTGACGGTTGAGTTTTTGGGCGATTATCCCAAGTAAATTTACAGCAGGGATATGGTGGTGAGAGGTCTTTATAATCGCCGTGCAAATCTGGTCTGCCTCGGTGTAACGTTGGGCAATAAAATGGTCGGTAGCGTGAGTGAAAGCTTCATCGACTGTCAGTTGAGTTTGACCACTTTTTCTTTGCTGTAATGATTTTGGCTCATTCATACCGGATACTGTCACACTTTAGCCGATCCTAAAAGCAAAAAAGCCACTTGTGCTGGGATTTTCTTCCTCGCAGAATACTCCTTTTTATAGTAACTAATCATAGTATTATCATAGCATATTCAGAGTGTTAATTGCTAAGTTAATGACATTGCCATAGAAATCTCCAGGCTACCCTCAAACAACGATTGCGTGCTTTGGCATCGGGCTTGACCCCCAGAGCAGTATTCGAGAAGTTTGCCGTTATCCCTATGGTGGATGTACCCCTTCCCAATACTTATGGTCGTAATATCATTCTTTCCAGGTTTAACCTATCCAGTCTGTATACTTGATAGTTTTACTTCTCGATCTATTGCTTATCAACACACCATTTTATCCATAGCTGCCGATATATTTTTTCCACCTGGGCTACATATAGTTGTGAATTTCCCAATACCGAACTATCAAAACGGCTGCGTAGCTCCATGCGAAGTTTTTTAAGAAGCGGTATATCATTGGCGAATTTTACCCCTAGCTCAACATACTCTTCTTTCGACTTTGCTCGCCAATCATCTAGCCCCATAACATTCAGTATAGATGCCCCAGTGGGACCAACCGACAGAGCTTCACAACTTAAAAAAGGCACACCCATACGTAACGATTCCAAGGTTGTTGTGCCTCCGTTATGCGGAAAGGGGTCTAACATTATATCTATCTGTCCATGGGCTATGAGATGTTCTTGCCGTGATGTTGTACCGAGCAAAATGAGGCGGTCAGGGCTTATGCCACGATCCAAAAATATGGCTTGCATTTTTTCTCGCTGCTCTTGGGAGTCCAACTCTCTTGTTTTTAATAGCAGTTTTGCGTTGGCTGTTTTTTGTAATATTTCAGCCCACAAAGAGTAAACTTGCTCGTTATATTTTAATATGCGGTTGAATCCACCAAATGTGACATAGCCATTTTTACAGGCTGGTGGTGCTGTTATTTCTGGAAAATCAGTGTCTTGGTGTAGGTGGATATAACAGGGTAGATCAACTATCTCTTCACTATATTTATCTCTTATGGATACAGGGTAATAGATGGGGTCGCCAAACAGATAGTCCATGGCAGCCATTGCGGTACCTAATGGATAACCCCAGGCAGTGATTTGAATGGGAGCTGGTTTTCTAGCAAATGCCAACAATCTATTGCCAACAGTATGACCAGACAGATCAACGAGGATATCAATGCCATCTTTTTTAATCTGCTCAACCAGATTGATATCGTCCATTTTGGCGATGGATAACCAGCCTGTTGATTTTTCCTTGAATCGCGCCGACAGCTCATCCTCTTCAATGTTGCCGACATAACAAAATATCTGAAACTCTTCTGGGTTATGATCCAGTATCATTGCCCCAAATATATGGGCTGCTGAATGGCGTTTAAAGTCAGCACCAACATAACCGACTCGTAGTCTGCGTGTTCTATCTGGGCTGTTATTGTGGGGAGACCAGAAAGCCTGCAGAGGTTCAGCATGATATTCAGCCCATTTTTTTCGCTCCAACAGACCCTTATCGCTATCTACCCCTGCGATATTATCCAAGGAGAAAATCAGGCTATCATGGGTTTTTACAAAATCGGGCTGGATAGCCAGGGCTTTTTTATAGGCGACAACAGACTCCTCTATCCTACCGATGCTCTGTAACAAATCCCCATAACTACTATGGGCTTTTGCATGGTCAGGACTGATCGCTATTGCCTTTTGATAGCTATCAGCAGCTTCATCAAGTCTGCCCTGAGCAAATTGTGCTTTTCCCATATTTAAATGGCAATCAGCATTTTTGGGATTAAGAGCCAAGGATTTTTGATAACATTTAATGGCCTCATGGAGGTTGCCCTGCTCTTTTAGAGAAAAACCAAGATTATTATAAACCCCGCTGGCATTTGGTTGTATGGTCAAGGCTTTTTTGTAGCTTTTTATGGCCTCTTCCAACAACCCTTTTTTGTGGAATGCTGCACCAAGATTGTTGTAGCCATCCAGATAGTCAGGTTTAAGCCCAACCACCTTTTCAAAGCTCTTTATGGCATCATCAAGCTTGCCCTGTTTTAGTTGGGAATTACCGAGATTATAAAGGGGAATAACACTATCAGGTTTTATTTCAAGAGCCTTTTTAAAATGCTTCTCGGCCTCATCAAGCCTACCCTCGACAGTTAAGATATTACCCATGATGCAATGGGCCTCATGATAATCGGGCTTTAATATAACCGCTTTTTTTTGGGCAACCATCGCCTCATCTGCTCGCCCAAGTTGAAGCAGAGATATCCCCAAATTATAAAACAACCATGCTTTGTTGCTGTCAATATTGATGGCGCGGTTAAAGAGCTTAACCGCCAACTCATTAAGATTATGACGTTGGGCAATTACTCCCAGAAGATTTATGGCATCTATATGGTTGGGAGCTGTTTGAATAATTGCGCTGCATAGCTGGTCGGCCTCTTGATAACGGCTGGCAGCAAAATGGTCTAAAGCCTGGGCATAGGCTTGGTCTACAGTTAATGTTTGTGGAGTTTTTTCACTCATATTTAATGGTTCTTTATGGTGTAAAGCTGTGAGGTGAAAAAAAGTCCACCACAAAAAAAAGGAACCGATCCTTCTCTATGTGGTGTATTTTTTCACCAGATCAACTTTTTTAAGAACAGCTTTTAAGAGCTTTAACCTAGAAACGGCGGTTGGCGGTGCGTACATGGCGTAACATATTGGTTTAGCTGGTGTAACAGAGCAAATCGA
>JADFZS010000139.1 GCA_015232405.1 Magnetococcales bacterium
GTACATGGCGTAACATATTGGTTTAGCTGGTGTAACAGAGCAAATCGAAGTCACCTTATTGGTGATGAGACTTTGCTTTGTTATGCCAGATGAATCAATAGGTTGCGTCAGGTGCGTGCTGACAACTGCTGTTTCTAGGTTTAAGCCCGACTTATAGTCATGGCTTGGTATCAAGGTTTAATATTAAACATTTCAAAATAGTTGCGCCAATATTCACTTGTTTTATATATGTGTTGTGCCTTTTTTTGATAGCTATCGGCTTTTTCGTGGTCGCCGAGATTTCTGTAGCAGTTGGCGGCAAAGTGGAACCCAAAGGCGTGGTCGCTTTTTGCCCTTATTGCACTTTCAAACCCCTTTAGTGCCAATTTATATTCACCTATTTGGCAATCGCTATTTTCGACAAAGTTCAACTCCAGGTTCATAATGTAGGCCATCTCCTGGATGTAGTCGGCACTGAAATCTTCCGTTTCTACCATGGCGTTGCTGTAGTCACCGGATAAACTGTTATCTTTGAGATAATTGTTTTCTGTACATATTTCGTGCATTTCACTGCCAATCAAGGGGCTTGCGCAGAAAATTACATACCAGTTTACCCCCAAGGTTTTAAGTACCCTGCGGGCCTCCATAATGTCCTCTTTTGTCTCCCCAGGCAGACCAATTAATATACTGCCAGCGGTGTATATACCCAACTCTCGACAATTATCTGTGACCTGTTTAACAATGGAGAGCTTTAAAGGTTTGAGCATGATCTTTTTTAAAACCCGCTCGCTACCAGACTCTATTGAGAGATTTAGATGGGTTGTACCAGCTTTTGCAAGTGCCTCTAGCATCTCTCGGTTTAGGGCGTAAAGGGCTAGGTTTTGGAAAAAGGCGTTTATACCTTCTTTATCGACAAATTTGACAATCTCCAACGCCCGTTTGCGATCTGCCATAAGATGGTCATCTTGAAAGACAATTATGGTTGCACCATGTTTGTCTCGTAGACGAATTAGATCATCTTTCACCCTTTGCAGGCTGTGAAAACGCACATCTCGACCATGGACTTTATGGGCAGCACAGAAGATACATTTAAAGGGGCATCCCCTTGATGACATGACATAATAGTTGGCTTGTCGGTCTTGCACCCCAGCATATGCAGTTACAGCGGGATATTTAGCATATTTTTCTGAATCACAAAGATCATAATCATTAAAGGGAATCTCGTCGAGATCAACGATAAACTCATTGGCAGGGGAAAAGCCGTTTTGGCTTTTTATCCGGGTTACCCAACTGGGGTGATTCTCTAAAAAGGTTTTTTTATCCTTGGCATCCACAAGACCCAAAAGGGGCTTTTCTCCCTCACCGTAACATAAGGCATCCATCCCTGGGCTTTTTTCAAATATCTCCTTTTGCATAATGGATGGTATGCTACCACCAGCTATAATAAGAGCTTGGGGGCAGAGTTCATGGCTTAAATCGATCAAGTCCAACAGGTTTTGATATGATGAGGTGAAAAGGGAAGATATGCCGATTATGTCGAAAGAAAATTGCTGTAGTGTTTTTTCTAACTCATGTTTATAAAAACCGACAAAATTATCATAATCGAATGTTTCTAATTCGTTTAGCTCAACATTAAAATCGATAAGCTGGGAGACTATATTATTGCTACTATATTTTTTTATATATGCACTCAAAGAGAGTATACCCAACGGCATATCACTAATTAAATGACCATATAGTTTGCCATCCTTTTTAGGTATTTGGCGGATGTTCTTTTTTGGCGAAGAGTAGCTGTTATAGGTAATATGTGGTGGTACTATAAACAGGATATTGCATGTTTCACGTTGGGCCATGGTGTGTGATCCTTATAAAACTATCACGAGGTACTATCTTTTCTTGGTATACTTGCTATATCAAATATCTCTTGATAACAAAGTTTATTGCTGCCGAACATTTTTATAAGGCAGTGGTTTTTTTGTCTGTATTCCAGGTTCAACCTCTGGATCATCTAAAAAACGTCCATTGCAATAGTCACATGCGTCAAGATAAGGAACATTATATAGATAGTTGTATAGTCGCTCTCTTATCTCCTGCAAGTCACACTCCATATCCATTATCTGTACATAATCCCTGTTAAAATCAGGTATTGCCCCCAATCTATCGCTGTTGGCTATAAAAGGGCAGCGGAAAAATCTACCGTTAGAGAGGGTAAAAAGGTTTTTGGCACAACAACGAGTAAAGACCGACTTCTGCTCATCATTTGTTCTGTTTCGTTTAAATATACTTGAACATTGGGTCCAATTTTGAGCTGGTTGCACATAGTGGGCTATGCCGTGTTTTTTTAATGTATCTATTACTGTGGCTGATTTTCGGGTAAGGGGGCCATAGTCGGTAACTAATACCAGTATTTTTTCATGCTTCAGACACTCAAGGTTTTCACCTTTGGGAACAATACCGCCATTTGTATATATTATAACCTTGCGTACTTTAGACTGTTTAGCTAGTCCATTACAAACTTGCCACATATCTTTATTTAAAAATGGTTCACCGCCAATTACCCTGAATTCATTAATGTTGTCAACAACTTCACATAAACGATCAATTGAGCGGTTCACCTCATCAATATCACAATCTTTGGGGTTGTCATAATATTGCATTAAATTGGAACAGTCTTGGCAACGCAGTGAACAGCGTTCAGTAACTATTACATCAACACTTCTAAGAAAAATCTTGTTGGGGTTTAAATAGCCGTCATGGCACATAACACAGGTGCTAACAGCAAATTCGACAAACTCAAACGGGGCAATGAACTCTACACTATTTAGGTCAAATAATCGTAGCATTGGTCCGGCTGCAATCCAGTTTTGATAACCAAGCTCTTTTAGTTGGGATACTACATCCATTATATCAGCAGTGGTGATTAAAAATAGAGCTTTGGGGTAGGTATTAGCCAAGGAACTGACATGGTTAACCTCAATACCAGCAACCTTATTGCCAACTTTATTAATGTTGTTGTCACAAACAGAGGCAACCTTGATGCCTGAAATAGCACAAAATTTTGCCAATGCTTCCCCCACAATACCAGCACCAAATATGATAATGGGATCTTTGCAGGTTTTTGCTTTGGCAATTAACTGCCCCTGATCAGCCACCTTTACTTCTCCCATAACGCTTTGCCGCCTTGTAATAACAGACAGCTAAAGTTAAGGCTGCTAAATTTTTCCCCATCAACCATGGCAGTAGACGACTTTCACCCGGTGATGTTGGTCTGTAGTGCAAAAGAGCACGACGCAACTGTTCCGTTGATAAAAGGTCGCCTATAAATTTATGGGCTGTAAAAAAATCACTTCCCCTTAGTTGACCACTATAACGTATAAGCTGAATTATAGAGTAGGTCACTCGCGCATGCCCCACCAAAGGATCGACCTTTTGTTGGGCCATATGGTCCAAAAGGAAAGTCTCGGCACAATCCAGGGCATATTGAAAACCAAAAAGAGTTTGAGCACCATTGCTGGCCTTCATGGTTGCCGAGGAATAATTGGGTCGAATACGGTGGCGATAGGTATGATTGGTTATATAGTGAAGGGAGTTAACATGTTTAAGTAGCTCAAAATTAAACAGTACATCTTCAAAAGTATGAAGTCGTTCGTCAAATAACAGACCATTTTTTATGATCGGCTCTGCTCGAAAAAGACGTGACCAAGAAGTTGTAAAAAGAGGTTTGCGGTTGGGTTTCATCAGATAGCCTTCAACATAGGCCAATATCTGTTTTTTATCCATTTTGGTCTCTGCCTCTAAAGCAAAAACCATATCGCCGATTTCTGGGGCAAGCTCGTCTACCTGTATGGCATCGTTAAACTTGTCATGGGAGCCAACAACAATATCAGCCCCAGACTCTTTTAATGCACTATTGAGGTGTAACAGTGCGTCGGGGGTTAAAATATCGTCAGAATCCAAAAAAGTTATACAATCACCTTTAGCAACTTTTAGCCCCAAGTTTCTTGCCGCAGCAGGTCCACTATTATTTTCACTTAGCAGTAATTTAACCCTGCTGTCCTTATCGGCAAATCCTTGGCATATAGCAACACTGTTATCTTTTGAGCAATCATCAATTAAAATCAGCTCCCAATCAGAATAGCTCTGATTTAGCACACTGTTAAGACAGGTTGTGAGATATTCTGCGCTGTTATAGACAGGTGTGATAATGGATATCATAACAAAGCCCTATTCATAGTCTGGGTCCAACAGTGAGCAGACATCAATTATTTTGTTGACCTGTTGATAGTTACTCCGTACCCGTCCGGCAATCTCGTTAAAATAGACAGGGATCAATATTATCAAGGCCGAGATATTTTTTTCGTTTAATATCTCAGGAGGTGAGATCTTTTGACCATAAAGATCCATCATCCGTTTTGTAGAAGATATATCGATGGGGTAGACGTTGGGGCCACGTAGTGACTTTGAGTTTTTGACCAAGCCAGATGTGTGATAATTAATACCCCAAATTGCAATATTCCCGTATTTTGCAATAAGTTTTTCTAAATTTGTCTCAAAATTTTGTCTGATATCATCGGGCATGGTGATGTTGTAACGCTGACCACACTGTTTACAAGAAACAAACGTGGCAGCCATGAGTTTTATGTTGCTCCATTCATCATGGTTTTTACAAGCAGAGCAGACCCCCGAAACATTAACCCTGCCAGCTTTTACATCGACAAGTTTGATTATTGGTTTCTCAAGTGTTTTCAAGAAGGTAGCAGGGGACTCCATAATGATGCGTACCAGTTTGCCATACTCCTGGGGGTTGAGCTTGGATACATTTAGCTGGGGGCAGCCGTCTTGTAAAAACTTGACCTTATCTTCAAGAATTCCTTGTCGGTGGGCAAGGTGGTAAAGAGGTGTGCCAGGGTATATGGTTATCAGGTTCAGGGTAATTTTATAGTGGGAGTGTTCGCGCCACCAGTTAAGTGTATTGTTGGCTGTCTCCCATGTTTCGTTGGTATCACCAAATATAAAAGCCCCTTCAAATGATATTCCAGCATCATAAACCATCTTTAAGGTGCGTTCCATATCCGCAACAGTGGATAGTTTTTTCATACTATCCAAAATGGAGTCATCCGCACTCTCCAAACCAAATGACATAACATCGCAACCGGAATCTTTGAGGGTGTGGAGAAGTTCAGGGGTGATTTTATCCACCCGAAACTGCGCCCACCAGCTAATGTTATATTTTTTGATACGGTCACAAAATTTTTGTACACGTTTGGAGTTGGTAGAAAAAAGCTCATCAGCCAGACACAAATAGTCAATATCATAGCGTGAGACCATATAGTCCAACTCTTCAAAAAAATTGTCCAAGGTGCGTTGGCGATATTTTTGCCCGGTTGTATGAAAACAGAATGTACAGTTATATGGACATGAGCGACTGGCAACCATATAAACTGTGTTGGTGCGGTTTAAACCACTAATAGCAGGAGAGGAGGCCAAAAAAGTCTCAAGTTCAAACCCTTCGTAGTCGGGCCATGGCAAGGAGTTGAGATCACGAATTTCAGTACGGGCTGCGGTTTCGTGATAATTATCTCCATTTTTATAGATCAGGCCATCGATTGCTGCAAGATCTCCACCATCATCAAGATAGTGGCACAACTCCACAGCTGTGAGTTCGCCCTCGCCAATCACCCCATAATCGACAAACTCTAGAGCATCAAGTGCAGGTATGGGATCGCTGGTGATTATACCCCCACCAACAATGGTTATTATGTTTTTATCAACTTTTTTGGCAGCGAAGATAATGGCACGAATGGAGTTATATTGAAAAGAGAGACCTCCGGTTGCCACCACATCAATATTATTTTCTTTAATGGTCTTTTCAACAATCTCCCCCACATCCCCTTCATGATGGTTTAGATTTAAGGTTGTAATATTAAATCCGGCAGCTTTAAGAGAGCCTGATATGTAGGTAATACCGAGGGGAAATGAATAACCGTCACCAACCTGCTGGGCAACACGGGGCATGATAAGTAAATAACGATGTTTGTTACTGGTCGAATTGGGCATTATCTGTTTGTTTGTACCTTTAGTAGATTCTCTTTTATTAGCTTGATCGTTTATCAACTATATAAAAAATCAATTCACAACAAGTGAAGGTTCTTTTTCATCTAAAATCTTGTGACCTACAATTTTTTCAGGTAGCTGTTCTCCAACCAGTTCACATATATCTAACACGTTATCAACCCCAGGGTGGTTCTCTTCAATCTGGCAGGTTATCTGGGCAATGTGGGAAGGTACTGCAATGATGGTTAGGGTAATATTCTCCTTGTTGATAATCATAGGAGCATGTACCTGCTTGCCAAAAAGGTTGATACAGGTTTTGCTTTCAGATATATCCACAGGAAAAATTCCAGAATCCATGAGTATTTGGGAATGTTTAAACATCTCCATAACAGTCAGTGTCATACCCCAAATGGCAACTTTATCATATTTCTCAAGTAACCGTTTCAGGTTGTTATCCAGGTTGTTTTGAACTTCATTTGGTAGGGGAATGTGAAATTTTTGTTGGCAGTGTGGGCAGGTTAGATAGTCCAAGGCAAATAGCTTTACCTCTTCATAGGTATTTGATTTAGCGCATGCAGGACATCTACCTGCAATGGCTACACGGCCCATGATATGATCAAGGCTCAACATCTTCACATCTTGCAGTTTTTCTAAAGAGTCCATGGATTCTGAAATCTGGCGACCAAGTTCAGCGAACTCTGCATCGCTCATTTTAGATATATTAACCTGGGGGCATCCATCTTTAAGGTAGCTGACTTTATCTTTGATAATCCCTTTTTCACAAGCATAATCATAGATCTGAGAGCCGGGGAAAGGTTTTAGCAAAGTTAAGTGGATTAGATATTCCGGGTGTGCTCTCCACCATTGCATGGTTTTTTGGGCTGTGGCTACTGTCTCTGCTATATCACCAAAAATAAAGGCTCCAAACACTGGTATATCATGCTTTTGTACGGTTTTTAGCACAGTTTCTATCTTTTTGATGGTAAGCCCTTTTTTGTTCATACTGGCAAGAATGGAGTCGTCGGCACTCTCCAAACCAAAGAACATTACATCCAACCCTGCCTCTTTCATGATAGGGAGCAGCTCTTCACGTACATTGTTAATGGCAAAATCAGCGTGCCAGTGGATGTTATAGGGTTTCATGCGTTCACAAAAAGCCTTGATATACTCAGGCTTGGGTTCAAAAAGCTCGTCAGCCATTGATATATATTCAATGTTATAACGCTCAACCAGATAGTCCAACTCGGCAAAAAAATCGTCTAAAGAGCGGCGACGATAGCGCGCACCAAGAGAGTGGAAACAAAATGTACATTTATATGGACAAGAACGGCTTGCCAGCATGGGAATCATGCGATTGGAGTTAAGGCCACCAAAAGCTGGAGGGGGCAATTGTAGATATTTATCTATATCAAACCCTTCATAATCGGCCCAGGGCAGGGAGTTTAAATCGGTAATATCAGATCGCACTTCGGTGGTAAAAAACGACTTTGGGCCCTGTTTTATAATAAGGCCCGCCACTTGTGACATATCATCGCCATTTTCCAAGGTGCTGGCAAATTCACAAACGGTTACATCACCTTCACCAACCACTCCATAGTCAGAATATTCTAAAGCCTCCATGGCTACTTCTGGCTGACAAGATATAATACCTCCACCTGTTACGGTGATTATATCTGGATTGATGGTTTTTACTGTTTTTAAAATATTTTTTACTAAATGATATTGGGGGGAGAGTCCACCAGTTCCAACAATGTTGATATTGTGGGTGACAATGGTGTTTTTTAAAATATCTTCCAGATTTCCTTCGTGATGGTTCAAATTTAGGGTAATAACATTAAAACCAGCTCTTTTCAAGCTGGCTGAAACATATGCCATTCCTAGAGGAAAGACATAACCATCACCGATTTTTTGCACCAACCTCGGCATGGCAAGTAAAAAGTTCAGCCGCATTTTTTAATCATAACCTCAAAAATCTTAAAACAGTTATCCCCAAGGGATTCACGTAGCTGTTTTATTCACTCTCCTCTTTTTTGTCTGGTTTGTCATCAAAATTGAGTCTTTCCTTCTCCAAAACCGGGCGTTTTAACATTCGTGTATGGATAAAACCCACATACTCACCCAAAATTCCAAGAAATATCAACAAAACTCCATTAAAGAAAAATTGTCCTATAACCATGGGGGCCAAGCCTAGTTGAAAGTTGTCCCAATGTATTAATTTATATACAAAATATATCAGTGCGATAATAAAAAAGATAATTGCCAGAGCAAAACCGGTAATGGTTATCAAACGTAGAGGAAGCTTTGATGTGCTGGTTATTCCCAACATGGCAAAATCAAACAGGGTGAAAAAATTATTACGGGATATGCCAGACCTGCGTTTTTTTTGCGTGTATTCAATCTTGGCTTGGTTAAAACCAATTTCTGATAGCATTCCACGGGAGTAGGGGTATGGATCATCCATCTTACGGAAGATATCAACTATTTTTTTGTCATAGAGGCCATAGCCAGTAAAGTTCTTGATAACTCCCACCTCTGATATCGCTTCAACCAAACGATAATAGAAACCTCTAATCACCTCCATCACTGCTGATGCTTCAGTATCGGTGCGTACAGCAAGCACAATCTCGTTACCAGCCTCCCATTTAGCTACCATCTCCGGTATTAGTTCGGGAGGGTCTTGAAAGTCAGATACCAGACAGATTACACAGTCACCAGAAGATTGCACCATGGCGTGATATGGCGAACGAATGTGACCATAGTTTCTTGAGTTTAAAATAACTTTCACTTTTGGGTCAGCTGATGCCAAAGCACGTAATATTTCAACAGTACCATCGGTGGAGTTATTATCGGCAAATATAAATTCGCTCTCATATTTTGGTAGATCAGCACAAATTTTTTTTACTGTCTCGTACATGGGTCCAATGTTTTTTACTTCATTGAAGCTGGGTATGATGATGGAGATCTTTTTTTTGCGGTTCATAACTCTATTATCTCAGGATGCCAGAACATATGTAGCCATAAGTAGGTAATGTCAGCCAGTGGTGAGTAGCCAAATTCAACCAATTGTTTTATACCGCCAAAAGCCACTAAGGGTATAGACTTTCACCAAGGCAATTTGTTCCTAAGTGTACAATAATTTTGTGTTTGTGAAAACCCATTCTCTAAGCCAAACAATCTACAATTGTTGATACAAACCACACATAATGGCGACCATTTTTACTTTTCGCCCAAAGGGAGATGTTGTTGATGAGCGGAGTATCATTGTTCATTTCCTTATTGCTGCATGGTTTTATTATGGATATTGCGGTGATTGGCAGGTATTCAAGGTTGTTTTACTAAATTATTTATCCAAACTTGTAGAGCTAGCTTATTTTTTGTTTTGTAGTTTACCTAATGTTGAATTCCATCGCCAAACTTCGTTTGTTTTATACAGGTGGACACCACCTAACCAGCGATCGATACCGTTTAACATGATGTTATCTTCACTGCCAGCTAAAACTGCGTGTCCATGTGGTGAGAGTGAAAGTTGTTGATCTAAGAAAGGTTTGTCAGGTTTTATACCGTTATAGAGCCGAAACTCACCATGGGGATGACATTTTATCAAGGGGTGTTTGCAATTTGCTAGAGCTGATATTTTCAACCAAAATCCCCAGTCACCCAAAAATGGGGACTCTTCCAACTTTTGATGGTTTGCAAATAGTTTGCCCGGTTTGCTTATCCCCTGATCTATCATGGTTAAAATCTGTTTTTCACTACGGTTTATTCCCTCTTGATAAGATGGGTACTCTTCCAAAAAACGCAAAAGTGCGCTTTTCATAAAGGGCAGGCTGCTGATATCATTTTTTATCTCAGCCTCAAGGAGTGTAGGGGAGGGTGATCTAAATGATTTCCACAACCTTTTGCTTAAATCCAGCTGATTGCTGGTTATCCTCTGTCGTCTTGGAAAAAGAGAGGCCATCTGCTCTGGAGATAGTTGACCAAGACCATAAAAAGGGTTAACTCCATCAAAGGCATTGATACAGATCATGCTAAGGGAGATGTTGCTCAAATCCTCCTTGGAGAACCAATCTAATATCTGTAAAAGTTGTAGCTGATCATACAGATCATGCTCAAACCATAGGACTATCTCGTCATAGTTTAAGCAGCTCTGTAATATAGCGTCTCTTTTGACAAACTGTTGATAAACTTTATCAAACCCTCCAAAAGCAGGGGCAGCCAAAAACCTGGCCCTGACTTTGGCAAGTTCAGCAAGGGATAAACCACTTGGAACTGGACCATCATGAAGAACATCACGCCACGGTAGGATATCTCCCATAATAGTTGATAAAGCAATAATATTGGCAGCACCATCACCATTGGTTATGTGAAAGATGTTTTTTTTATTAATAGTATCAACATGTGACGGCTCAATTTGTGTTTTTGAGCGTATTAGAACGTCCATATAACCGATTTATTGTCGTTGAAAATTTATACTTTAGAACTATTTTGTCGGATATTCTTGATATTGTACTACCCCTTCAGGCATTTTTTCCCACTTTGCCTTGGAGCCAACAAAAATGTGCATACCAATTTCAACTTCAGGATCTCCATTAACACAACCCAAAGTAACCCCGTGTACCTCTCCTTGATATGTACCACACATTGTGGAGCCACATTTTTTACAAAACTTTAGCCCATATCCCTGTTTAGTTGGGTAAGATGTGAGGGAATCTTCACCCTTTATCCAGGTGAACTCAGCTGGGTTCACCAGGGCATATGCTGAAGCCTGGCTACTAAAGGCTTTGCGACAACGAGAACAGTGACATGAACGGCCATCACGTAGCTTACCTGTTATTTTGTACTGTACTGTCCCACAAAAACATTCACCAGTTATAGCCATAATTTAACCTCGTATTTTTTAAAGTGAAAAACTATTCTGCCAAGAATTGATGCAAACAATGTTTAACTGGGAAGATAAAAACAAATAATTAAATCAATAGGGTATAAAGTCTAAAAGGTGGCATTAATCAGGATGGTTTTTCACAACCACTTTAGTGAACCAGAATTTTTTTTCGATTATATGCTTATTCCCTGGTTTTGAAAACTCCTACCATGACATTGTTCGTTTCATTCAATCCAAGGAAATTTAGCTTTTACTTTGTAAACTCAGGGTTAAACCATCAGTTAGTGTAGTATAGATATTTTTAATCATAATTCAGCCACTATGCTGATAGCATTGACATTGGTTGCTACAATAAAGAATACTCCCAGCTTTGATGCACCATTTAAAAAATTGACTGTCCAAGAGATAACCAGAAGTTTAACCATTGTTGGAGTTTTTATGAGGCGTTATGGAAAAGTAGTGGCATGAAAAAAGGAATGGTCCGCATAGTATATCTCTTAACAGGCTTTGTTTTTTTGGGGTTGGGTGCGTTGGGCGCACTGTTACCTATTTTACCAACCACTCCATTTTTGATACTTGCCTTAGCCTGTTTTGCCCAAAGCTCCCAACGGTTTCACAGATGGTTATATAATCACCATCTGTTTGGCCCATATTTACAAAATTGGAGTAGATATAGAGTAATACCTCCTATAGCCAAGATATTTGCAATGACCTCTATGGTTGGTAGTCTATTGTATATTCTACTGTTTTTAGAAACCCCGATTTATCTGATCGCCCTAATTGCCCTTATCATGGCCTATGGAGCTTGGTTTGTACTGACAAAACCAAGCTATACACCTAGGGATGGTGAAAAAGCTTAACAAAGACAAGCTTTGTTTTATTCTATTTTGTTTATAAATCTAATACCTCCTGATCAACTAAAAAAAACCGACAAGAAACAATGAAGCAAATTAATGTAGTTGCAGCAATTATTTTTAATAAAAACAAACTTCTCTGTGTTAAAAGGGGGGAGAGTAAATATAGTTATGTCTCAAACAAATATGAGTTTCCCGGCGGAAAAATTGAGGCCAATGAAACCCAGGTTGCGGCTTTAAAAAGAGAGGTACAAGAGGAGCTATCATTAAACATTGAGGTTGGCGATAAGTTCATAACCGTAAACCACAACTACCCAGATTTTTCCGTCAGGTTGCACACCTATCTTTGTAATAGTGAAAACAGAGTCATAACACTGCACGAACATATTGATTATAAATGGTTATCTACAGCAGACCTTGAAAAACTGGATTGGGCAGCTGCTGATATTCCAATTATCGATAAACTAATGGCTATAAAATCAAACTGACTCCTCGCCAAAGTGGAGCCAGTGCCACTCTTGGGGGGAGAGGTATTTTTTTGTCTCTTGAAATGTGAAACTGTATTTGTAGTTATCGCAATAGTCATCAATGATTTTTTTTGCAGTGATAATCTGCCGGGTATATGTTTTACAGGCTTCGTTGCGGTTGTTTATTAGATCTGGATGCCATTTTTTCAAGAGCCTGTTACACTGATTATCGATACTGTTTTTTGTCTCGCTCTCTCCCAGATTCAATACCTCTCTAGCCCATGTTAGTCTATCGTATAGCCCGGCATCTTCTTTTAAATCTGCTATTAATGGAGGATCATGGGGTCCGTTATCATCTGTCATGATATAATTACCGTTTTTGTAGATATATAGTGATTTCAAATCAAAAATATACAGTCAAAATCAAAACC
>JADFZS010000013.1 GCA_015232405.1 Magnetococcales bacterium
CCAAAGCTCCCCATGATGATCCGTAAAAAATATGACCCATCGTTAACCTTTTAATTTTATTATAGTTATTACCATAAAGCTGGACCCATAGAAAGTAAACTTTGCCAAAAGTAAAAGCAACAATAATCGATTATTTTCAAAGATTTGTTACTTTTCAAGTCCAAACAGGCATTAAAGATCAAGCAGAGAAATTAAAGATCTTAAACATTAATACCCAACAGATAATAAATGCTGGTCAGTTTTTTGGCTTATAAAAAAGCAGCTTTATAGTTTATAAACCCTTAACACTGAACCTTCCCAGTTTTAAACAAACCTGATAGAGTTTAGTGCAATTCTAATGATGTGAATTCACCTAAGCCTGGGATATTTCAGGAGTGGATATTGTGTAAGTGGTTACCATGTTTTTCTAATCAGCAAACATGTTTAACTTAATTTATGCAAAACCAATTGGATCACATCATAATTATTTCTTTAATCACATCTGCTAATTTCAAGTAAACAGACATTGAGTAAGCAGGCTAAAAAAAGTTTTTTATCAGTTATAGGCTAACCATAATATGTCAGACACAGCTAAACAAAATTATCCCACAATTACTCCCAAACTAAATCTACCTGAGGTTGAAGAGCGCATTTTAAAAATGTGGGAAGAGGATAAAACCTTTGAAAAATCAGTAAAAAACCGCCATCAGGGTGATAATGGCGATAATGAGTTTGTCTTCTATGATGGCCCACCATTTGCCAACGGTCTACCCCATTATGGTCATCTATTGACTGGTTATGTTAAAGATATGATCCCCCGTTATCAGACCATGAAGGGTCGCAAGGTGGAACGACGCTTTGGCTGGGACTGCCACGGTTTACCTGCTGAAATGTCTGCTGAAAAAGAGTTGGGATTCTCTGGACGAGACAAAATTATTGAGTTTGGCGTTAAAAAATTCAACGATTACTGTCGTGAATCGGTTTTTAAATATGCCAAAGAGTGGGAACGGCAGGTAAAACGTCAAGCCCGTTGGGTCGACTTTGAAAATGATTATAAAACCCTTGATATCTCCTATATGGAAAGCGTTATCTGGGCTTTTAAAACCCTACACGATAAAGGGTTGGTCTATGAAGGAACCCGTATTCTGCCATACTCCTGGGCAGCAGAAGCGACGGTATCAAACTTTGAAACCCGTATGGACAATGCCTACCGGGAACGTGAAGATCCAGCTATAACTGTAGCCTTCACTTTGGACCCAGTAGCAGGTGAAGAGTCCCCCATGAAGATACTGGTATGGACCACCACCCCTTGGACCCTCCCCTCCAACCTTGCTTTGGCTGTTGGTGCTGATATTGAGTATGCGATCTATAAAGAGGATGGAATCTGTTATCTGCTAGCTAACGCTTTGGTAGGAAAATATACCAAGGTGCTGGAAAAAGCCCAGCATGTAGGTATGATCAAGGGATCTGAACTTGTAGGCCGCAGTTATACCCCGCTGTTTGACTATTTTAAAGATACCAAAAACTCCTTTAAGGTTTTGGCTGGTGATTTTGTCTCAACAGAGGATGGTACAGGTACGGTTCATCTAGCTCCTGGTTTTGGTGAGGATGACCATGCCATCTGTGTAGAAAATGATATACCAGTTATCTGTCCCGTTGATAGCAAAGGCTGTTTTACCAGCTTGGTTCCAAATTACAAAGGTCAATTGGTGTTTGACACCAATAAACCCATCATACGTGACCTTAAAAACCGTGGTATTCTTATTAAACATGAGCAGTACAAACACAGCTACCCCCACTGTTGGCGTACCGATGAACCTTTAATTTATAAAGCTATCTCATCTTGGTTTGTTAAAGTTAGCGATATAAAAGATCGTATGGTTGAGCTAAACCAACAGATCACTTGGGCTCCTGAACACATTAAAGATGGGCAGTTTGGCAAATGGCTGGAAAATGCTAGGGATTGGTCCATCAGTCGGCAACGTTTTTGGGGCACGCCTATCCCTGTCTGGAAGAGTGATGATCCCAGCTATCCCCGTGTTGATATCTACTCCAGTCTGGATGAAATAGAAGCAGACTTTGGCGTTAAACCGACGACTCTCCACCGCCCGGAGATTGACGACCTTGTGCGCCCCAACCCCGATGACCCCACGGGCAAAAGTACAATGCGCAGGGTGACAGATGTGTTTGACTGCTGGTTTGAATCAGGCTCCATGCCCTTTGCTCAGGTACACTATCCATTTGAAAACAAAGATTGGTTTGAGGCCCACTTTCCAGCCGATTTTATTGTGGAATATATTGCCCAAACCAGAGGTTGGTTCTATACCCTGATGGTGCTTGGTACTGCCCTATTTGATAAACCACCTTTTCTCAACTGTATCTGCCACGGTGTTGTATTGGATGAAAACGCCCAGAAACTATCCAAACGGTTACGCAATTACCCCAGCCCCGATGAGGTATTTGGCAGCCATGGCTCTGACGCTCTGCGCTGGTTTTTGATCTCATCCAACATATTACGTGGTGGCAATCTTTCAATTGACCGTAAAGGAACCCTGATTGCAAAATCAGCCAGACAGGTAATTATACCGCTGTGGAACGCTTTTCACTTTTTCTGCCTATATGCCAATATTGATAAGATAAAAGCGGAGTTTGACACATCTTCCGACCATGTTCTTGACCGATATGTTTTGAGTAAATATCGTTTAATGAGTGAGGCTGTGGAGAGCAACCTGAACAACAATGATATTCCCGGTGCTTGCTCATCAATTGTTGATTTTACCGATGTACTCACAAACTGGTATTTACGTAGAAGTCGCAGCCGTTTTTGGGCCAATAATGAAGCAGATGGCGCATCTATTGATAAACAGAGGGCATATAATACACTCTACTCTGTAATCACCCTCATGGCTCGAAACCTAGCACCATTTTTACCACTGTTAACCGAGGAGATTTACCGTTCACTCACTGGTGAAGAGAGTGTACATCTATCTGATTGGCCCGATTTCACCACTCTGCCCAATGATGTAGAACTAACACAGGATATGGATGCCATTCGTGCTATCTGTTCAACAGTAAAATCGTTACGGGAGGTACACAATCTTCGTAACCGTCTGCCACTGCCAAGTATGACCCTGGCTGGGGAAAAGGCCAAACGTCTTGAACCATTTTTTAGCGTTATTCAAGATGAGGTCAACATCAAATCAATTAATGTTGCCAGTGATTTGGATGATGTAGCCGAAACATTGATGTTTATCAAAACCCCAATTGTTGGAAAAAGATTGGGCAAAAAAATGAAAGGGGTGCTTGCTGCTTCTAAAGCTGGAGAGTGGCAACTAAATGATGATGGCAGTGTAACCATTGATTCAGAACGCCTGGAAACCCATGAGTTTGAGCTGCGTATCAAACCTTTAGAGGGTATGACAGGTGAAGCACTGCTTAATAATGAGATGATGGTAACAATAGATACTGATGTCACTCCAGAGTTGGAGCGTGAAGGGTTGGCCAGAGATTTTGTTCGCCATATTCAAACCGCCAGAAAAGAACATGGATTTCAAGTATCAGATCGAATCAAAGTACACTATTTTAGTAATGATAAAGAGATTCTATCTGCTTTTGATGAGAACCAAGAATATATTTCTGAACAAATTCTTGCCGTATCGTTACAACCTGTAAATGCCGAATATGATGGTGAGCAGATTGATATCTCATTGGGTGGGGGAAATGTAAAAATTTCTCTGGAGGTAAGCTCCTGATAAAATAACTATTATAGCTAAAAATATTGAGGTTCAAGACATGTCTGACAGTTGTATAGGAGCATGTATCTACTGCTCCCAGTTAAACCGTATTAATACTAGACAACCTTACAAAAAAGCTATTTGCGGCAAATGTAAAAAAGCACTGTTTGTCGGTCAGCCCATTAATCTAAACTCGCAGAATTTTTTAATACACCTAAAGGCTGAGATACCTCTTGTTGTAGATTTTTGGGCAGATTGGTGTGGACCTTGTAAGATGATGGCCCCCATTTTCAAACAGGCTGCCAAAGAGCTTGAACCAAGTATTAGACTTGGTAAAGTAGATACAGAGGCGCAAAAAATGTTGGCTTCTCAGCATCAAATCTTGAGTATTCCAACATTAATTCTATTTAGAGGGGGTAAAGAGATAGCGAGAAAATCTGGTGCTATGCAGCTATCTCCTCTTTTAAACTGGGTTAAATCTCATTTTTAATTTTCTATTTTTGTATACTTAAAAGAGTTGTAACAAGTTCAATATATTCAGGACATATAAAAAGTGAAAAAAGTTGAGAGATGGATAGTTTTTTGGCTCATGATTCTGGCAACAATTTGGGTTGGGGATCAGTTCATACGCAGTGTCATTTTAACAGCCAGTGAACCACGTACTGTCTCTCCTAGAGGGTCCCTATCAGATACCGAAAAACATACAATTGAGTTGTTTGAAGAGATGTCCTCTTCTGTTGTTTATATCGTAACTAAAACAACTGAGAGACAGTGGTTTAGAGATGTACAAAAAGTCGGTATGGGTTCTGGCTTTTTGTGGGACCGTGCTGGTCATATAGTAACCAACCACCATGTACTGTCAGGGGCTACTGAGGTATTTGTAAAGATAAGCGATATCCAGATGGTCCCTGCTAAAGTTGTAGGTATTGCCCCGGACTATGATCTTGCAGTATTAAAATTATCCCGGTTGATAACAACACTTTCCCCTGTTCCAGTTGGTAGTTCCAAAGATCTTAAAGTTGGTCAATCCGTTTATGCTATTGGCAACCCGTTTGGTTTGGATCGTACTCTGACTACCGGGATAATAAGTGCACTAAATCGCACACTACCCACAAAAAGCAACCGTGAGATACGCGGTGTCATACAGACAGATGCTGCAATTAACCCAGGCAATTCCGGTGGTCCTCTCCTGGACTCTGCAGGCCGTCTGATAGGTGTTAACACTGCCATCATTTCAAAATCAGGAGGCTATGCCGGAATTGGCTTTGCAGTACCAGTTGATATTGTCAACCGCATTATCCCGGAAATAATTGCTAATGGTCGCATAGAAAGACCTGGAATTGGTATTGCTGTACTATCAGAAGAGCAGGCAGCCCAGTTGGATATCACAGGGGTGGTTGTTACCCATGTAACAGAGGGATCTTCAGCTCAAGCTGCTGGTATACAAGGTATCGATTATCGCAGGAGATTGTTGGGTGATGTAATTACCCATATAAATGGCAAATCTGTTCGTACTGTTGCGGAAATTGCTGCCATACTGCAATATGTTGGTGTTGGCAATAAGGTAGAGGTCACTGTCATGCGCGGTAATAGTAGCCGTTTGGTAATGGTTACCGTTATGGATATCTCCTAGATGTAAACTAAAACTACTCTTTAACAAATAACCATTGGTTTAGTAAAATTCATACCATACAAACCACTAGATAATAGTACACATTGTTGCTTGCAGCATTACCAAGTGTTAACATAGCTAGAAAATTCACAGCCAAAGCCACCCTAACTGGCTGAAAATAAAAATGTCTTGTCGATTGATATTGTAAGCAAACGATAGTCTGATGAGTAAAAAGGGTTTGGAATGGATTTATCTCATAAACGCCTGGCAACCATGTTGGAGTGTTCTTCAGATTATATTTTTGAATTTGATCTGCAAGGCATATTGACATATGTCAGCCGTCCAGCCCCTGGATATGCCATCTCTGACATGGTTGGTACAAGCCTTACACGATGGATGGAAGCCAAAGACCACCAAAACTTCAATGAAGCTTTTGCTCAAGCTGTAAGTACCTGTAAACCCACCTCATATAATGCAACAGGTTCTGTTACTGGTAGATACTATAATACTCAAATCAAACCAGTACTAGACAACGGAACTGTTGACTATTTGGTTCTAGTAGCAAGAGATATCACAGATATAATAAGGTCTGAACAAAATTTAAAAGAGAGCCAAGAGCAGTTCCGTCTTCTATCGGAAGCTACTTTTGAGGGTGTTATTATATCCGATACCGACACTGGAGTTATACAGAACTGCAACAGAGCTTTTGCCGAGATGTTTGGTTATGAGATTGATGAAATTATCGGTTTAAGACCAACTGATCTTATTGCAGAAAATTATCTTGAGACAGTATATGAAAATTTAAAAAGTGGTTATGAGTCTCCATTTGAGTTAGAGGGTGTAAAAAAAGATGGCAGCCAAATTATGTTGGAAGTACGAGGAAGGCATCACAAAGTTGCTGATAGATTACTAAGAATAACAGTAGTAAGAGATATCACCCAAAATGTTAATAGTAAAAAGGCGTTACAAGAAGCAAAAGAGAGAGACGAAAGAATAAATAAAGAAAAAGAACAGGTAAAACAACAACATTTGGATACTCTGGAATTAAACAGAAAAATATTTGCCTCTACCAATCTGGGTATAATTGCCTATCGAGCTGACACTGGTGATTGTGTAATTGCAAACCCTGCCTCTGCAAATATTGTAGGTGCAACTGTAGAACAGATGTTAACTCAGAACTTTCGGAAAATATCATCTTGGCAAAAAGCAGGATTACTAAAATCTGCTGAAAAAGCTCTGGCTTCCGGGATAGATCAACAACTTGAAGTTAACTTGGTTTCTTCATTTAACAAAAGCCTGTGGCTATACAGCTCTTTTAGCTCATTTTACAACCAAAACATAAAGCATTTGCTCCTTATTGTCTCTGACATAACCTTGCGAAAACAGGCAGAAAAGTCCCTACTTTTAGCTAAAGAGGATGCCATTGCCGCTAACAGAGCCAAGAGTGAGTTTCTCGCTGTTATGAGTCATGAGATCAGAACTCCCCTCAATGCCATAATGGGCATGGCTGAAGTGGCTAGTGAGTTTAATCAAGACCCGGACCTTGATCGTTGTATTGAGGTGATCAACCGCTCAGGAAATAATCTCCAAACTCTTATTGAGGATATTTTGGACCTATCTCAAATTGAATCTGGAAGATTAAACTTAGAGAACAGACCTATAAATATCAAAGAGTTAACTCAAGAGGCATTGGATATACACAGCCAAAATGCCAAAAGTAAATGGTTGAGCTTAACCTGTAATATCACCCCAGACACACCACAACATTTTGATGGCGACAAAAGACGTATTCGTCAGGTTTTACTAAATTTATTGGGTAACGCAATTAAATTTACCGAACAGGGAAAAGTTGAACTTATTGTCTCATATCCATCGACAAAAAATATTCTATTTTCTGTTGTAGATTCTGGAATTGGTATACCTGAAGATAAGATGAAGTTGATTTTTGAACCATTTTCACAAGGGGATTCATCCAACACCCGACAACATGGTGGTATAGGGTTGGGGCTATCAATTTGCAAACGTCTTATTGATGCCATGAATGGCAAAATATGGGTACAAAGTGAGGAGAATAAGGGTAGCACCTTTCATTTTTACATACCTTTATCGGATAATGATCAAAAGCAGCAATTAAGGGAAATACCATCTTTTGAGCAGCCCAACCAAGATAGCTCCAAACCATGCACAGTTCTTCTGGCAGAAGACAACATAGACAATGCCATGGTTATCGAGGCTTATCTCAACAACTCCATCCATAAACTTGAAATTGTTGTAGATGGTTCACAAGCATTGGAAAAGATCACATCTGGCAATAAATATGATGTTGTTTTAATGGACATTCAAATGCCCGTAATGGATGGTCTTGAAGCGACAAAAAAAATCAGAGCGTGGGAAAAAGAGCAGCAGCAACCTAAAAACAGAATCTTGGCCCTATCTGCCCACGCCATGATTGGTGATGAGAAAAAATCAATTTTAGCAGGCTGTGATAGCCATATAACAAAACCAATATCCAAGAAAAAACTCCTTGAGGTCATTGAGCAGACAAAAAAATCTCATTAGATCTATATGAAAAAATAAAATTGTATTATCATTGTTGATTATTGATGTTAAAAAATATCACCATTTATATATTTTAATAATTCACATACATTTATAGGGGTTTATCATGACTGGAGATAACCTTGATACAAATGGTAATACGGTCAACTTGGGGTTTGTTGATGAACCATACCCTGAAGGTGTACATATGTGTCTCATCTACAGTGATGAGAAAGAGCGTCAATCGGTCATTGGAAAGTTCATTGATCAGGGATTAAAAGATGGTCATCTCACCGGATATTTTGGTAACTCACCTGACGAAGAGACCATTCGTCAAGAGCTCAAGGATATAGGTGTCGTTCTTCCTGATGATTCTGAAAAGCAAAAACTGCAAGTAGCAAATGCTCAAGGGGTGTATTGCCCTGATAACTGTTTTAATCCTGACAAAATGTTAGATGTATTAAAAAGTTATCACGATAATGCAAAAACTGATGGCTGGCCTTCTGTTCGTGTCTCTGGCGAGATGGGCTGGTCTTTACATGATATACCCGGATCAAATCGCCTTTTTGAATATGAATCTGCTGTCAATGACCTTATGAAAAACCGTCCATTTGCAGCTATTTGTCAATATGATGCCCGCCTTTTTACTGGAGAAGCAATTTTAGCCGCCATGAAGGTCCACCCTGTTATGATAATTGGGGGGCAGATAGTGCATAATCCATTTTATATGGATACAGCAACTTTCCGCCAAGACAAACAGTTTGAATTTAATGGCTCCCTTGGAATTTAATTTTCATGACAATTGATTTACAAGTTTTAGGTAGACTCCTATTTGCTCAAGAAAATCTTGACCATCTACCAAACAAACAGTTAAATCAGTTTGTTGCTGCTATTCTATCAGAAATTCCTGGTATTTCTGAAGCCAGGGTTACTTTATATAATGATGGTGATGCTGCAACTAGCAGCTATGATAGTAAAAACAGTCATCAATCTAAATATCTACAGATAAAAACCTTGCTTAACAGCTATGGTCAGGTTGAGCTTATCGATGATGGTTCGAATCTGTTGATAGAGTATCAGCCATTTATACAAAACTTGCTAAATGTGATGGCTCGTATCCTGGAAAACCGCAATATTACCAAAGAGCTACAACAAGAGATAAAACAGCACCAAGCCACCCAAGAACAACTAAAAACAATAAATAATGAACTAGAAGCAAGAGTTCTGGAACGTACCCAACATTTAAGTAAAGAGATTAAAGAGCGAAAAAAAATTGAAGAGCTTCGTATACGTCTCATTACAATTTTAGAGTCAGCCAAAGATTTTATTGCATTTGGGGATGTTTCTGGCAATACCCTGTATATAAACAAGTCAGGGCGACAGATGATGGGGTTCGGGCTTACCGAGGATCTAAGCAACCTTGGTATTGAAGATTATCACCCACCAGAAACCGTCAAAGTTCTTCAAGATATCGGCTTTCCAACTGCGAAAAAAAATGGAACCTGGCAAGGTGAAACTGAACTATTGGACAGAGATGGTAATAGAATTCCAACATCACAAATTTTGGTTTCTCATAAAACAGAGAATGGCGATACAACCCATTTTTCAACTATTGCAAGGGATATATCCAATCAAAAACATTCAGAACAAAACCTGATACTGGCTAAAGAGGCCGCCGAGAGTGCCAACAAAGCCAAGAGTGAATTTCTGGCTGTGATGAGCCATGAAATCCGTACTCCCTTAAATGCCATTTTGGGCATGACAGAGGTGGCTAAGGAGATTGCAACGGATGACAAGCAATCACTCTACCTCGATATTATCGAACGATCTGGTAATAGCCTATTGACTCTTATCGAAGATATTCTTGATCTCTCATATATAGATTCTGGGCAACTAAACTTGGTAAATACAGTTGTCAATATTCAAGAATTAACCAGAGAGGTTCTGGATATTCACAGCCAATCAGCTAAAAACAAAAATATTGATTTATCATGTAGTATTAACATTGATACTCCCAGATCCTTTCATGGTGATCACAAACGACTGCGGCAAATTTTGTTAAACCTCATTGGTAATGCAATAAAATTTACCAATCAAGGAAATATAGAGCTTGTTGTCTCATGCCCCACTCCACAAGCTCTACAGTTTTCCATTTTTGATACCGGAATTGGAATACCCCAGGAAAAACAGAAATTGATATTTGCGCCATTTTCACAAGCTGACTCATCCAATACACGTCAACATGGCGGTGTTGGTTTAGGGTTGGCTATCTGTCGCAAACTTATAAAAGCAATGAACGGTAAAATTTGGTTGGAAAGTGAAGAGGGTAAAGGGAGCAGATTCCACTTTTCAATTCCGTTATCTGATGAAGATCAAAACAGAATACCAAACTCCAGCAACAAAGAGCTAACTCTAACAGATAAGAGGGAGAACAAAAGAAGCACCAACATATTGCTTGCAGAGGACAATCAAGAAAACGCAATGGTAATTGATGCCTTTCTCAAAAGTTCTCCATACAGTTTATTTTTAGTAAAAGATGGTGAAAAAGCCGTAGACAAGATTCAATCTGGTGAAATATTTGATCTCATCATTATGGATATACAGATGCCCACCATGGATGGCCTTACAGCAACCCGTCTTATACGGGAATGGGAGGAGGAACAAGGTCAACCCCAAACCCCAATAGTAGCCCTTTCAGCCTATGCTATGGAAGGTGATGAAGAAAACTCATTGGCGGCAGGATGTAACATACATGTAAAAAAACCTGTATCTAAAGCCAAACTTGTGCAAATTATTGATCAGTTTACTGATACAAACTAATTTTTTACCACCTTATCAAATCTTCATGGCTAAAAAACACAAAAAAAGACCACTTTTAAAGCGGCCTTTTTTTGTATTTTAAGAAAAACAGATAACACTAATGGCTAACTATGTTTTTTTAAACAGTTATATCCATATTTTTACCAACATCAAAATTACCTGTACTCTCTCCAATTGGAGGAGGTGAAGTACCAATTCTTCCTGTATCCACTGCAAGGCCACCTGTTGTATCACCGACAGCTACAGGGTCAGGACTTCTTGCTGCTTGAGCAGTTTGACTTATGGTTACCTTGACAGCATCAGGTGTAGAGCGAGCAACACGACTCTCTTCTGTATTCTTAGCTGCAACATCCGATGGAGTAGTGCGTGGTGTACGGCTGTTTTCACGTACCACACTAACCTGTTCAACTTGTGGGGTCCGAGAACTGTTACTGGTATCTTGGGTTCCTCTACCTAGATCATTTAAACTAGCAGCAGAGGTATCACGCAAAGAATCCCCTGATTGTGTAATTACCGGACTTGATACATTTCCAACTATAGCCATGATAAGTAATTTCCTTGTAACTCTTTGAAAATAGTATAGTATTAGCCATCTTTTTAGTTTCTTTAATTTTAAACAATTGATAGAACTACCATAATATATTCTAAATCACAAGAACTATATTTACGAAAACTAGCATTAACATTTGCCTTCTGGTTTTTTTTATAGCAGGTAACCCACTAATTCTGTTAAACAATACCTGTCAACACTTTATATGATGGTATAGTTAACAAATGTAAACGGTATTCACAGAGTCATTAACATGATAGATATGTTAAACCTGTATTAGACTATTGAAAATACCCACTTACAAACATCATTTTGGTTGATTAAAGATATTGATTGGCTCTATTTAACATTAGCTGCTTTATTTGGTTTTTAAATATATTTTCTTTTCTATAGGGGGGAGTGGTTATGAATGTTAACCAACAAGCGAATAAAGATACCAGTTTTGTGGTTACCGCAGAATTTACTTTAACAAATAAACAGGTTGTAATTGGAATAATATCTCTTGGCCGCCATGATTCTATTGTAGATTATCTGAATAAAGCAGATTCCTTTATATCCATTGCTGACCGTAAGAAAAAAAACCCTGACACAGTATTAAGAACCAAGGAGATAGTTACAGTTAGAGAGCTGGATAGAAAAGAGATAGCAACAAAAAAGCTGAATTTGTAATCTAATTGTCTATAATGATAATTTCCAACATTAAAACCATTCAACAACCTCAACTGTTTCGAGGTTCTCATGAGTCAGGTAAAATTAGCACCTACTCTGAAGATGAGTCGGATTTAGAATCACTCAATGAAGGAAAATATCTCTATTGCAAATTGTGTAATAATAAAATAACCAATGAGCTTGAGAAAATTACCATGGGAGGAAAAATTGAGCACACATTTTTCAACCCCAACGGTAATCTTTTTCATATCAGCTGTTTTAAAGAGGCTTCCGGCTGTCAGGCTGTTGGAGTCATATCAACTGAGTTTTCCTGGTTTCCCGGTTTTGCTTGGCAAATAGTATGTTGCTTACGTTGCCGGGAACATCTAGGCTGGCTATTTATCAAAGGGGAAGACAGTTGTTTTTTTGGTCTAATCCTCACACGTTTAAAGAAGGACAATTAATTTTTTTTGAAGGAACAGTATGGAGTTTTTTGCTTTTGCCACAAGTAATTGGGATGAAACACAACTAAAAAAAGCTATATCAATGGATCGCCTTGACAGTTTTGCTGACTCCATTGAGAAGGTTTTGCAAACAGATAAAGATTGGGGAAACTATTTTACCATCTGGGGTGAGTTTAAAATTATCCGTATAGATATAAAAGGTGGATACCGTTTTGTAATGCCACACTGTCCAAATGGACTGACATGGAGCGTTACCACTGGTTATGAACCCTATCCAGATAAAATCAATATCCACACGACCATAAACCGTAAAGAGCAAGATCCAGATTTTGTGGAAACCCTTGTTGACTTCACAAATGAGTGGGCTGATAGTTTAGAAGGTATGCATGGTTGATCTATATTTTTTCTATCTAGGTTAAAAGGTTTTTATTAAGTGCCCAAGATAATACAGATAACTGATTTCCATATTTATGCCGATCCCCTGCGCAATTATCGTGGAGTTATTCCAGCCAAAACACTGCAACAAGTACTCCTTGATATTGGTAAAAAACATAGGGATAGCCAATTAATTCTAGCAACTGGTGATTTGGTTGCAGACGATTTTGATGCTTATGGAACACTTAAGGACGATCTGGCTATTTTGGGTAAACCTGTTTATGTATTGCCGGGTAATCATGACAACCCAAAAGAGATGAAAAATCGGCTAAAGGGTGATTTAGTCAATTATGTATCAAATATCCAGATAGATGGCTGGTCTATTATAATGCTCAACTCTGCTGTTGAGGGGTGTGTAGAGGGTACTCTTACACAACATGAGCTGCAAATACTGGAAAAAAACCTGATAGATCAACCCAACAATAATATTTTAATCTCTCTGCACCATCAACCTGTTGCGGTTGGTTCTAAATGGCTTGATGCCATCGGTCTTCTAAACCCTGATGAGCTGTTTGATATCATAGATAAACATAAGCAGGTAAAAGGTGTGGTGTTTGGTCATATTCACCAGGAGTTCAGCAGTAAAAGAAATAATGTTTATCTAATTGGTACACCATCTACTGGGTTACAATTCAGACCGGGAACAGATGATGTTGTCTTGAGCGACGAGCTACCTGCCTACAGAATAATCGATCTAAAGAGTGATGGTACAATTGAAAGTACCGTGGTTAGAGTTAGAGCATGATTTAAAATGGAGGGATGAATTGAGTGATATCAAGGTGGTTAACAAGATTACCCAAGAGCAACTAGAGGTGGTTGAGAAGTGGTCAATCTGGGAAAAAGAGATATCGACCTTTCCCTGGAGCTACGATGAGATGGAGACCTGCTATTTTTTAGAGGGTGATGTAGTTGTAACTCCCAAAGGTGGTGAACCTGTAACTATGGGTAAAGGAGATTTGGTTACATTTCCTGCTGGAATGTCCTGTACATGGCAAATCAATAAACCAGTACGCAAACATTTTATATTCGGCTCAACACTGTAACCGGGGTCAAAAATTAAATTGGCTGATAAAACTCGCAACGGCTCATGGATTCAAACCTACTCAGGTTTGCAATTTTGGCCTATGGATGCTAGAAAACATGAGGTCAACATTGAAGATATTGCCCATGCTTTATCCATGTTATGCCGTTTTAACGGTCACCTTGAACGATTCTATTCAGTTGCAGAACATTCAGTCTATGTTAGCCAAATAGTATCACCAGAAAACCAGCTATGGGGGTTGATTCATGACAGTGCTGAAGCCTACTTAGCTGATATCCCCAGCCCAGTTAAAAAACATCTGGCGCAATTTAAATCCATTGAAAAAAATCTCCTCAAGGTTATCTGCTCCCACTTTAATATCGACAGCAAAATGCCAGAAGAGATAAAACTGGCAGATATGGTTCTGTTATCTACAGAAAAAAAAGTGTTGATGAAGCCGGAACCGGCATCTTGGGGTGATATGCCCCAACCAACTGACAAAATTGTAATTGCTGGCCTTGCGCCTCATGAAGCAAAAGACCTGTTTTTAAAAAGATATCAGGAAATACTAGCACAATAATACATTGTTCAATAATTTTTTATTGTTATTTGTAAATAGCTATCTTATATGGCTTGGGAGATTTAAGATTATGAAATTTTTAAAACCCACCTTTATTTTACTGTTTGCCATAAATATCTATTTCATATCAGCGATCAATGCCAGTACTAAAGAGCCATTTAAAATTGTTACCATCGCAAGCAAACTAAACCACCCATGGGGTATGGCTTTTTTGCCAAATGGGGATATTCTAATAACCCAGAGACCCGGTCAATTACGCATAGTGCGAAATGGTATCTTAGACCCCCACCCTATTTCTGGGCTGCCATCCAATATTGTTGCCCGTGGTCAAGGTGGGTTGCTGGATGTTGCACTACACCCCCAATATAAAAAAAATGGTTGGATCTATCTCTCCTTCTCAGCCAAAGGTGCTGGAGGAATTGGTACTGAGGTTGCTCGTGGCAAGTTGGTTGGAAATCGCTTTACAAGTGTAGAAAAAATATTTGTGTTACAACCAAAAAGCCGTGCTGGACAGCATTTTGGTTCTCGCATGGTTTTTGATAATGATAACCATATCTATATTTCGGTAGGAGATCGTGGTGATCGACCAAGGGTACAAAATATTGATGATCCAGCAGGCTCCATAATCCGTCTGAAAGATGATGGTTCACTTGTAAAGGATAATAGATGGTATAGCAGAAATAGTGATGCAAAAATGGTATACAGTTATGGACATCGCAATCCACAAGGCATGTTTTTTGATAGTAAAACCAACACTCTATGGGAACATGAACATGGTCCACGGGGTGGCGATGAGTTAAATATCATCCACAAGGGAAAAAACTATGGCTGGCCTGTAATCTCACATGGAGTTGAGTATGTATCCAGGTTTAAAATAGGTGAAGGAAACCATAAAAAAGGGATGGAACAACCCATACACTATTGGGTTCCATCAATTGCCCCTTCTGGTATGACTGTTTATCGTGGAGATAAATTTCCAGATTGGGATGGAGATATTCTCATTGGAGCGCTAAAATATCAGCTACTTGTTCGTTTAAAAATGGATGGAACAAAAGTGTTGAAAGAGGAGAGATACCTCGAACAAAAAATAGGCCGTATCAGAGATGTAAGAACTGGCCCTGATGGCTATATTTACCTTTTAACAGACAAAAGAGATGGTCAACTTGTAAGGTTGGAACCTAGATAGTCACACTACTTTGTAGTTGTTCCAAAATCGTGAAAACCGTTTATAACAATAATATTTTTCTGCCTTATCCGTATACATTTATTCGACTGAAATATTCCATTTATATCAAGATATTAACTATATTATTTTATATAAAAAACTCATCCTGCCGTTACCATACACCCTACAAAACTCTTTTTACTAAAAATTAAAAAGAATGTGTATAATGATCCTTGATATACCAGTTACCAATATTAATTGGATTACATAAATGTTCCGAATTATAAATATTTTTCTACTTGCAATAGTTTACCAACTTCCCTTGATTGCTGAGGCTAGAGATGCAATAAACAGCTCACAATATCTAACCTACAAAGAGTTTTCCAATCTATATCGCCATAAACAGTTCAGCTCTAAAAAATTCTCTTCTGCAGTCAGGTCTAAAAGCAAGACATACCAAGGAAACTTAAACAAACCAATCAAAGTTGCAATTATATATCCTGGTAAACAGGCATCTGATTATTGGCAACGTAGTGTCTCATCATTTGAGGCAAGACTTGCGGAGAGTAAAGTCCCTTATGAAATTTACACCTATTTTACCAAACCTGGGGCAGAAGTCAGATTGCAATCCAAACAGATATCCAACGCTCTAAAGAGAGACCCAGACTATCTAATTTTTACCCTGGATGCTTTAAAACACCGAGCAATCATTGAACGGCTAATGGGCCGTGACCGCCCAAAGTTGATATTACAGAACATAACAACACCTTTGGGTAGGTGGGGGGAAACCCAGCCATTTATGTATGTGGGCTTTGATCACGCTACCGGTACTGAGCTGCTGGTAGATGAATATTTAAAAAAATTCAACAAACAAGGTAGGTACGCAATTTTCTACGGTACCAAGGGTTATGTAAGCAAAATGCGGGGGGGCACATTTAAATCATTAATGTTAAAAGAGCCAAATATGGAACTGATTGCAGAGTACTATACCGGTTTTAACCGTAACAGGGCGTATAAAGCCGCCAAGCAGTTGTTAGCAAAAACTTCAGATTTAGATTTTATATTTTCCTGTTCCACTGATATTGCTCTTGGTGTTCTGGATGCAATAAGAGAACAAAAGCCAAAAAGCAATGTGATTACCAATGGTTGGGGTGGTGGCAGCAAAGAGTTGGAGGTTTTACAAAAAGGGGAGTTGGACTTAACTGTTATGCGCATGAATGATGATAATGGTGTAGCCATGGCTGAAGCTATTTTGTGGCAACTAGATGGTAAATCGGTTCCTACAATATATTCAGGTGATATGGTTTTGGTAAAAAGAGATACAAACATGGAAGATCTAGATAGTTATGCAAAAAGAGCATTTCGTTACTCTAATAGACTAAAATCAGACATCAACTCTGTTTTGCGGAGTGCTAAATAGTTGACTAACAAAAGAACATATAAACTATCAACCTTAATTCTCGGTATTGCTACCGGAGCATTGCTGCTTGTCTCTATAATTTTTATTTCGGTCACATATATCACCACCCAAAACGCCCTTAATAGAGAGATTTCAAGAACCTTTGATTATCGCAATCGCATTATTGAGATTTCAGTTTTAGATATACTGGAAGGGGTTGATAAATCTATTGATGCGACAACTGCTCAGATAATTATTGAGAATGATGTTACAGATAAAAACATCAAAATATTTAATCAAAAACTGACAAACCTGTTAATGAGCGCAGGTGGCAACCAAATTGATCTGCTAACACTGGTTAAAACAGACAAATCCATTTTGATCAACCTAAGTTCTCCTCTCATTTCCAGTACAAATTCGTTGCTTGAGTTATATATGGATGAGTTCTGGTCAAAAGAGAGATGGCAGATGGTTGTTGTCAATGGAAAAGAAAAACCAAATGCTGCATTGCTAAAGAGCCTGCCTGTAGTCGAACAAGAATATGGACAGGTTGTAGCCTATATTGTTTATGGAGTTTCTCTAACAGACAATATTCCGGTTGCAAACACCCTTAAAAAAAGTGCCAGGGTAGATAAAGTGGAGTTGTTAGCCAACACAGATGTGTTGAGTGCTTCTTTTACAAACAAAATCACCAAGGAGGATTCGGTATATTTATCCCGAGCAAAAAACACAAATTTCAACTATGGTGACAAAAAACTAATCATCCGTTCCCACTTAAAGGATTCCATACAAGAAGAGCTTGATACGTCATATAAAAATAATCTTATTTTTCTAGGCTTTGTTGCAATGTTTGTAACTTTTGCCTCTTTCATGCTGATCCGCAGAATTACCACCACCGGCTTTGGTCGGCTAATGCAATACGCCTATGAGGTAAAATTGCTCCAAGGCACAACTACTCCCCTGTCAGGAAGTGTGGAGGAGTTTAATGTTTTGGGATCTGCCTTAGAAGAGATGATAGCCTCGGTTTCAGAATCTGAGGCAGCTCTGCGGGAGAGCGAAACCCGTTTTTCCCTAGCCATGCAAGGGGCTAGTGATGGTCTTTGGGATTGGGACCTAGAAAGTGACGAAGTATACTTTTCCCCACGTTGGAAAAATATGTTGGGGTATGAAGAAAATGAGCTAAAAAATCACCCAGATACCTGGCGTGATAATCTTCACCCTGATGATAAACCCCGAACCTTTAAAATTGTCGATGAATATCTCAATCAAAAAATCAACATGTTTGAAATTGAATTCCGTATGCGCCACAAAAACGGTCACTTTGTGCCAATTCTCTCACGGGGTTACGTGGTTAGAGATAATACTGGAAAACCTACCCGTTTTGTGGGAACTCATATCGATATTACCGAACAACGACGAAATGAATTACGCCTGAAACAGAGTGAACAGCAATTTAGAACATTGGTATCAAACATACCTGGTGTTGTCTATCGCTGTGCTTTAGATGAAGACTGGACCATGTACTATATCAGTGATGCCATCGAAAATATTACTGGCTATCCAGCGAAAGACTTTGTTAACAATCAAATACGTACCATTACTAGTGTCATACACCCTGATGACCGAGATATGGTTTCCCGTATTGTTAATGAAGCAGTAGAGAAACGAGAGGACTATCTTATAGAATATCGCTTTGTCAATAGGGATGGTCATGAGGTTTGGGTTTATGAAAAGGGTCGTGCTTATTTTGCTGATAAACAAAGCCCTCTTTGGCTTGATGGAGCAATTTTTGACATCACTCAACGTAAAAATCTTGAGGCACAAATACTACATTCACAAAAAATGGAGGCCATTGGTACTTTAACTGGCGGTATTGCCCACGATTTCAACAATATTTTGGGAATTATCAAAGGTAATGTTGAGTTGGCAATGATGGGTGTGAATGTCCAAGAGATGTTGCAAAACATAAATATTGCAACAAATAGAGGGCGTGATCTGATACTGCAACTATTGACCTTTAGCCGTAAGAGTAGAACAGCCAAACAAATTATAAACTTGGTATCGGTAAGCAAAGAAGTTTTAAAATTGATACGTCCAACTTTTCCTGCTTCAATAAAAATTGATGAGAAGTTTTACGATAATGACATTGTAATATCTGCTGATCCAACCCAAATAAATCAGGTACTTATGAACCTATTAACCAACGCAAACCAAGCCATTGGAGAACTAGGAGGCACGATAACTGTTAAAGTGAACAAAAGATTTATAGACAATGTAAAATCCCAACAACTCTCAATAAAACCGGGTGATTATGCTGAAATAGTTGTCGAGGATAGTGGACCTGGAATGAGTGAAGAGTTGCAAGCAAGAGTTTTTGAACCATTTTTCACAACAAAATCGAAGGTAAAAGGTACTGGACTTGGTTTATCGGTGGTTCACGGTGTGATAAAAGCAAGTGACGGCTCTATTGAAATAGAAAGTGAACTTGGTCGTGGAACTGCCTTCAAGGTGTATCTGCCAGTTATTAATAATTCTCTATCAAAAGAGGAGGAATAATAACACCAACCACAAAATTTAGAGCAACAGCCCACCTTTGGATATATATCTCCAATTTAAACAACAATGCCTTATGATTGGGGGGTATGTTTTTAATACACAGGTCTGGAGTAGGCAATTATAAGGCCGATAACAATGCTTGTTACCAGACCAATTGTCAAAACCCCAATGAGCAACACCACGGGATGGTGTTCCAACCATTCAGAAAAGTCAGGCAGCTTTTTCATGGTAAACTGTCCCTAATATCAATAGAATACCGGCCTGGTCAACTCCATAATAATGCTCAGAATGAACACAGTTACAAGGGCTATCACCACTCCTAGCAGCACTCCGATATAACGATGCTGTTGTGTATAATTCTCTAATGTACCCATTTGTTTTGCCTCCTTTTATCTACTTTGACATTTTTGACGAAAAAAAGTGCCGTTAGACATAGCTATACTTGTTGTAAACACTCACTAATACACTGTTTTTTCGATTATTGTTCTAGATGGTTTTCAGGCAAGCTTTTTAACTCACAATAACTATAATTTTTCATAAAGTTACAAGTTGTTGTGGCATAGTTACAACAAAATAGGTTAGTATGCTTGTTTTTACATTTTTTGTCTGTTTTCTTGGTTAAAATATTTGGCTGTTTTCAAGAAAGAGCAGCTGAATTAAAACCAAATTAAGCATCCTTGATTTTTTTTCACTTATTAAACATAAGAGGTATAGCAATAATGGGCGCAATTTCACTCCCTGTTATCTTAGCCAAGCCATCTTATTTAGCTCTTTTAAGATTGATAAAACGCATATTTTTCTTAAATGCTCTATTTGTGCTCTTATTGATTTTGGGAGCAAATAATAGTGAAGCTGGAAATGTGCTTTTGGGAACAATAGAAAAAATTGTTGGTGATGTTCGTATCATGTCTGGCAGCGATAGTTTTTCACCTGCCATGGAGGGGCAAAAATTTTATGTCGGTGATAATATTCAAACCCTAACAAAAAGCCGTGCCTTGTTGGTATATAAAGATGGTGCCGAAGTAAAACTTGGAGATGAAACCACCATTATTATGGATCAAGCCCAAGATGCAAAGGGACAAAAACCATCAAACATCACAGAGCTTTCCCATGGCTCAATGTTTATAGCAGTTGATCCAACGCAAAAAACAGCTTTGTTTGTTTTTAGATCACCAACTGCCGAGGTGGGAGTCCGTGGTACAGAGTTTGTGGCGGTTGCCGAAGATGATGTTAGTACATTTATGTTGAACAGAGGTAAACTCGACGTATCTGGTGGTGACTCTCAATTTATCATGAATGCTGGTGAGATGACGGCTAACATTGCATCTCGAAGAATGATCAAACCTGTTGATATGGAACAACGTGCTGGTCTAAAAGCTGTGAGAGACCGTATTTTGGAAGCCACCTCTCTGGACAAAGCCTCTATATTAAGCAAAAAAAAATCATATGGAGAAATTTTAGCACGCTTCTATATAAACTACGCCAGCTATCTTGTTGATGTAGGTAACTTTTACGATGCCATTACTGTTTTAATGATGGCAAAATCATTAACCAAAAAAGATGATATTCGTGCTGAAACCTCAAGCCTTATAGCCAGCATAAATGCACATTTTTTAAATGATATGGAAGGGGCAGCAAACCAGTACTATCACATTTTAACCAACTATCCTGACAGCCCACAATATGAGGCCGCTTTTTATCATTATGGTCTACTATTAAAAACACGGGGCAATCTAGATGTTGCCCAGCAGTTATTTATCAAATATCTAGAAGAGTTTCCAAATGGAAATTATAATAAAATTGTGCGAGAATTATTGGAGAGCATGTAGAAAATTGCTTTTACGAGACTGTTGGGGATTAGCATGAGCCATAAAATGATAAAAAAAATCATGAAAGAAGCACCGTTATTCAAAGGTGCTCCAACAAAGTTACTCGGTACATTTTTGGATAAATGCCCCACTTTCAAACTGCAAAAAAATCAAATATTAATAGCTCCAGGGGAACATAATCAATATATCTACATAGTTCTCTCTGGTACGCTTACCGTACATCTTGATAAACCTGACAATCCCCCTATTCGTAATGTTGAAAATGGTGGAACCGTTGGAGAGTTATCTTTAATTGGCTCTTCTAAAACATCCGCTTATGTTATAAGCCAAGGTATATCCAACATATTAATGATCGATAGAGAGAATTTTTGGGCCATCATCAATGAGATGCCCATAGTCGCAAGAAATATGCTGTTTGTATTATCTAGATGGATAATTGCAACAGACAAAGTAACACTTGAAAATCAAAAACAGATCGCTGAGTTGGAGGGTATTGCCAGAGTTGATGGTTTAACGGGAATAAACAACCGTCGTTACTTTGATGAGTTGATCACACGTTTTCTCAAACGCAGCGAACATGGTAAAGAGCCTCTGGTACTGATAATGCTTGATGTAGACCATTTTAAAAAATATAACGATACCCACGGTCATTTAGGTGGTGATCAAGCTCTGATAGCAATGGCAAAAACACTCCATGACACTATACGCCCAGGAGATTTTGTCTTCCGTTATGGGGGAGAGGAGTTTGCAATTATTTTACCTGTTACCAATAGAAAACAGTGTAATAGTGTTGCTGAAAGGGTACGAGTTGCAGTGATGAACACTAAAATCTCCATGCCAGATGGCTCTCCCCTACCATCAATAACAATATCCATGGGTATTGCAGAATCAATTATTACTGGAGAGTCGGTGGAAGATCTTCTAAAACGGGCAGATGAAAAGCTTTATGAGGCAAAAGAGGCTGGGCGAAACTGTTTTTGCATTTAAACCTAGAAACAGCAGTTTACTGTAACTACATTGTAAAGCCCTACCCTACCATCAAATAGTCGTTACCACGCCTATATCCAAACCCCTCTAGTTGCTCTCTATTTTTTTCTTTTGCCCCCCTGACAGTGACATAGCTTAATACAAATGGCTTCTCTTTTTGTATTAGCCATTGGGGTGGCTGTACCATAACATCCCAAACCCGATTTCCAAGTTTATTGGGGTCCACATCTATCCAAGCAGCCAGTTTAAATCCCTTATCAAGCAGATGTTTAGCCCTAAGTCGTGTGTGTCGCCCTGCCCCCCAGATTACTAGTGGTCGCCCCTGTAAAAGACGTGAATCCTGAGCCAGATAATCCGCCCTGATCATATCAAAAGCTACACGGTTATAACGGGGGTCGTTACGGGACAAGCGTTTACTACCCTCCCGCCAATCAAGGAGGGTTTCTGGTAACTTTTCCATTTTAAGACCAGCCAAATTCATACGCAGCCAAAGATCATAATCTTCTGGGTATGGCCCATCTCTATAACCGCCCAAGGCGACAACATCTTGTTTTACAAATGTTACAGAAGGGTGAGCAAGGGGAGATTCCCAATATATTTCATCTCTTATGTCTTCAGAGGTAATACAGCTATTCTGCCAGCGTATATACTCCCAATAACCATCTTTAATCATCTCTTTGGGAAAAAGATCTACCGTACATGCTACCAAACTACACTGTTGGTTTTGTCTTAAATGCTGAACCTGTTTTTCAAGACGTGTGGGATACATGATATCATCACCATCCATACGGGCTATGATATCTGCCCTGGCAACCTTAAGCCCGAAATTAAGAGCAGGTATCAACCCTGGCTTTTCCAACTTATGCAATTTTAAGCGTGGATCACCGGCCATTTTAGCGACAACAACCTCTTGGGAGTTATCCGTAGAACCATTATTGATAGCTAAAAGCTCGAAATTAGTGAACGTCTGGTTTAGAATGGAGTCCAAACATTGTGCAAGTGTAGAAGCTGCATTATAAAACGGCAACAAAATAGAGACAGTAGGATTGGATAAATTTATCATCATGAAATCAGATTACCACAACCTTCCCTTTGGCATCACCTGTATAGACACACATTATTTAAGACCCAGAATGGCAGCAGCTTATCTACTTGTAGAGAATGGTAAAGCAGCCTTTGTCGAAACTGGCCCCTTGCTGGCAGCAGAGCGGATGATGACAGGGCTTACAAAAGCTGGGCTAAAACCCCAAGATGTGGATGCAGTTATAGTTACCCATGTTCATCTAGACCATGCTGGTGGAGCTGGAGAGCTAATGCGGCTCTGCCCAAATGCCAAACTTTACGTCCATAAATCAGGAGCCAGACATCTCATTGATCCCACCAAATTAAAAGCTGGGGCAATGGCTGTTTATGGTGAGGAGCAATTCAAGACATCATTAGGTGATATTGTTGCAGTTGATCAAGATAGGGTTGTTGCAACTGAAGATGGTCAAACTGTTGTGATTGGTGATAGAGAGCTGGTTATGTTGGACACCCCCGGTCACGCCAGACACCATTTTGTAATTTGGGATGAAAAAAGCCGTGGGGTTTTCTCTGGTGATGCTTTTGGCCTTTCATATCGGGAGTTTGATGGAGGGTCCATGCCATTTATATTTCCTGCAACCACTCCTGTTCAACTGGACCCTGAACAGTTCCATAACAGTTTTGACCGCATAGGGGAACTTAACCCTGAAACCATCTATCTAACCCACTTCGGCCCCATACCCTATAGTGATCAATTGTTAAAATCACTACATAGCCAACTTGACAGCTATCTGGAGATGGCAAAAGCAGCACAAAATTGCACAAAAGATGCCCATGAAGAGCTTTTAGCATCTCTTGATAAACATATGCGGGGTATTTTGCTTAACATAAATTCCCCGGCATCAAGTGAACTAGTAGAACAACTACTCTATTCCGACAGAGAGACAAACGCCCAAGGCTTGGAAGTGTGGCTTGCGCGTTTAGCAAAAAATAGTAAATAAGGCAGCAGATGGAACTAAAAAATGGCTCTAAAATAGCAATAATTGGCGGAGGACCAGCAGGAACCTTCTCTGCCATATTTCTATTGGATCTAGCCCAACAGATTGACCTGAAAATTGAGGTGGAGATATTTGAACCCCGAGATTTTACCTTCACCGGTCCCCGTGGCTGTAACATGTGTGGTGGGGTTATATCTGAATCTCTGGTGCAAAAACTTGCCAGCCACGGCATACACCTGCCTGACGAGCTACTCATAGATACGATAGATGCCTATACCCTTCACACAGATCTTAGCTCTGTGGAGATACGAGCACCTAAAGATGAGATGCGTATTGCCTGTATCTTTCGCGGGGCAGGTCCCAAGGGAGCAGAAAATCAACCGCCAATCCCCTGGATAAGCTTTGACAATCACCTTTTAGAACTTGCGCTGGAAAAAGGGGCAACACATATCCAGGAGAAGGTTAAAGGCTTAAAGAAGGTTGATGGTCTACCAGTACTATCTTGGGGCGGGGATAAATCAGAAACCTACGACTTGGTTGTGGGTTGTTTAGGTCTCAACAGCCCTGCCCTACATATGTTTGAGGATCTGGATTTTGGTTATAAACCACCAAAATCTACCAAGGCATATGTCACTGAGCTATATTTTGGTGATGAAGAGGTGGCCCGTCTTCTCGGTCATTCCATGCATGTCTTTATTCTCAACATACCAGGGGTAAAATTTATTGCATTAACACCAAAAGGACCATATGCAACCCTTATTATCCTGGGTGATGATATAGATAAAGAGTTGGTAAACAAAGTTTTTCACGCACCTGAAATGCAAAAATGTCTACCTGTTGGATGGGAGATACCGGTTCAGACCTGCCATTGCCAGCCCCATATAAATATTGGCGCTCCCAAAAACCCCTACACCGACCGCATTGTCTTGGTTGGGGACTGTTCATCATCACGATTATATAAAGATGGCATTGGAGCGGCCTACCGTCTAGCCAAAGCCATGGCTTATACTGCAACTACCCATGGTGTATCAGAAAAAAGTTTCCAGAGATTTTTTCGTCCTGCTTGCAGAAAATTGGATTGGGACAACCGTCTGGGCCATCTGATATTTTTTGGTGACAGCCTGATGCGCCCGATCTCTTTCTTTCAAGAGGCTATTATTGAGGTAATCAAGGAAGAGCAGACCCAGGAACAAGTTCCACCACGCCTGAGTACCTCTTTGTGGGATACATTCACTGGTAGTGCTTCCTACCGCAACATTGTAGTTCGCTCCATGCACCCGGTGGTACTTTTTAAACTGATCTGGCAAGCTTTAAAAAAGCTTTTTGGCTTCAACTAGATCCATTGTTATCATTAATTAGCCTCCTACATGTTAGGGTAATCACTTAATGACTGATAAAGTCCGGGCACTAGGCCAAAATTTACTTCTTACGGTTACAGTGATTATTTTCGCCTTGTTGCTACTTGAGGTGGCTGCAAGGGTGGCATCAAACTTTCTGGGTGTTGCTCCATATATCACATATAATCCACAACTCGGCTGGAGCCCCAAAGCCAACTCAACAAAGATACACAAAAAACCGGGTAGTTTTTCTGCAACTTATAACATCAATAGCTTAGGCTATCGTGGCAAACTCCATGCAATCAAACCTGAACCAGACAAGTTTCGTATAGTTTTGCTAGGAGACTCTGTTGGCTTTGGTTGGGGGGTCGATGATGATCAAACCTATGGGGCCAAACTTGAAACCTTGATGCCAGGTATTGAGGTTATAAACCTTGCAGTTTCTGGTTATGGAACCGATCAACAACTGCTCCGTTTAAAAAGTGAAGGAATAGGCTTTCAACCTGATCTGGTTATTTTACATGTTGTAGATAACGACTTTTTGGAAATTCGCAGACCCTTTATGTACCAAAGGGCCAAACCATATTTTTTATTGGATGAAGAAAACAAGCCAAACCTCAACAATGTCCCTGTTAAAAGCTCTAGTACTCTTGCAAAATATTATTATGACTCAAGCCTACCCCTACCATTTAATGAGTGGCTGGCCTGGAATAGCTATGCCTACACTTTCATTAACAAACGCTACCGGGAGTTGATGTTCCGAGCAAAGCTAACAACTGGCATAACTGCAAAGACCATCAAACAAGGGGAGGTAACCCCGCCTGAACAATCTTGGCAGCTTTTTAAAAGTCTGGTTGATGAGATAGCCATTGAACTAAAAAAACACAATATGAAAGGAGTGATAATCCACGCCTCTGCACAGTTGAACAACTCAACAAAAATAGCCGAACTGCCCCTGCCTACCTTAAATTTTTACCCTCTTTTATATGAGTTACACACAAAAAAAGAGGTATCTCTAATAAACGATAGCCACTTCAACCCATTTGGTCACAAATTGCTTGCCCAAAAGTTGGCTGATGAACTTGTTACCATGGGTTTGATCCGCAACAAGTGATCGAGCAGTCACTACCAAACCTTAAAATTATTTTAAATTACATTAACTTATAACTGGTAAATCATCTCTAGGATAGCTAAAGTAGCTTATAGATTAACCGATAGACTATGTAAACATGTTGTATATAAAATATTTCGGTAATTTATTGATATTTGATCTATAATGAGATCATTGGCTTGATCTAAACAGGGGATCAGCTCCATACCATATTGATTTAAGGGAGCTTTTTGGAGAGCTAAACTAATGGCATTACCAGGGCGCAAGCAACCAGACATAAAACAGAAATCGACAAAAAAAGGTCAGGCTGCCGAGAGCACTGATGAAGATGGTGCTGTCCAAGAATTAAGCTTTGATGAAATGAAGGAGATGGGCAAGGAACTCAAGGGTTTAAGAGAGTCTCATGCCAAAGAACAACTGGAAAAAATAAAGCAACAGAAAGCTCAAGAGCCCAAAAAAAAGAAGAAAAAAGGTGACGCAGACACAAGAATTGATGTCTCTGAACTGGTAACTGAGACAGAAGCCAGAAAAGGTGGTATGCCCGAACATATCGCTGCCCTGCCTGCCAATCATCCAATTAGAGTTCGCTGGGAAAAAGGCTTCCGTCAACGGGAAGATGGAACCTGGTATCAGCTCTCCCAAGATGAGTTGCAAAATGATATCGGAATATCAGAAGAGAAACAGAGGGCGTTTCTAATAATACCACTAATTGTAATAGGTATAGGGTTGATTATCGGTGGTAACTGGTATGCTTCCAAACTCACCCAAACCCGAACTGATATTATAAACACAGTTAAACTCAAAGGTATCAAAGATAAACCGGAGACCAAGGCAAAGCTAAAAAAAGCCTATAAAAGCCAGTGGCTACCTGAGTTAACAGGTATACTTGATGAGTTTAAAAAAGCCAAACGTAGCTTCTCTGCATTTAGTGATAATCAAGAGGGAGGCTCCTACATACAACACATCAAAAAACACAACAAAAAATTTGATGCCGAAGAGGCCATGCAGTGGCGGACAAGGGTTATACGTAAACCTAGCCAATAATAAGTCCACTACAATTATTTGGTTAATTTTTAAAGACCCGAAGAATTGTATCTTTGATTTTCAGGTTATCATAAAGCAATTTCTTAACAGCTATACCTTGCGAACGTTTTTCAAACGGCCCTACGGCCACCCTGTAGTAGCGACCACTTTTTAAATCAGCCTGTTCATAATATGCTGAAAAATCTTGTTTTTTGAGTTTTTTCACCAGATCCATTGCTCTATTTTTCTTGGCAAAAAGGCCGACAACAACTATATACCTAGCCTTATAAAGTCGTGTTATTTGTTTTACTTTGGGGTCATCTGGAGCCAAAGCCTTTAGTCTATCTACCTTTTTTTTCAAACCTCTATTTAGCTTTTTAGCCATTTTCTTGGGTTGGTACAACCTGAGACCAGCCATGGTAGCAGTCAAAAGCTTTTGTATTTCAGGATTTTTAGCCTCCTTGGGGTTGGTGTCAGGAGGTTCAATATTGGCTGGCGGGGCTTTGGCTCTGCTATTGTTTACCAAATGAATAAACTGCTTTTCAGTTATAACGGCTCTTGGAACCTCAACTTTTTGCTGATTAGAGGTTGATTTTTCAACTTTTTTTGTGACAGATACAGCAAGCTTTTTGGCTGCTTTTAGAACACTCTTTTTCTTAAGCTTTTCAACCTCTTGTTTGATAGCTTTTTTCTTGTTTATACTCTGCTGGGTCAAACTGACTTCTTTATCTTCTGACTGTTCTTCACTTTTGGCGAGCTGTTTAGCTCTCTTAGCCACAGATTTTGTTACCAATTGAGACTTATTTGTAACAAGTTCTGGCGGCTGTTTTGTCTCTTCAAATTCAGTATTTGACTTATCCAGGCGTTCTAATCGGTTGAGCTTTTCAGAAATCTCTAAACGTTGGGCATCGACCTCATATTGAGCTTTTGCCAGCTCAATCTGCTGCATAATCAATTTCTTTTTTTGTTTTTCAAATTCAACTTTTTGCTGATCAAACACCAAACGCTCGGCTACCAACTGGCTCTGGGCTTTTTGTAGATCCAATTTTTCCGTGTTTATACGTTGCCACTCAAGATCTATAGCCGTTAATTCTGGATCATCATGGTTGGCAGATTTTTGTAAAACTACCCTTCCCACCCACTCTTTATCTTGAATCTCAATATAGCCTTTTTCTTCAAGGTAACCAGGAGCAGTTACAAGAATATTATATCTTCCAGATGGTAAAACTACTCCTGGAGAATATTCTGTTGTGGTATTAAGGATTGTCACCTTCGCGTGTGAAGGTTCTGTTATTATGGTTAGTTGATAGCCATCAGTTTTATTATTAGCGATAGCCTCAGCTGGGTTGGCAACCCAAAGTAGCATGAACAGCAAAAATATGAGTCTCACACCTACATTACACCCCGACATAACTCTCATGGACAATTGTTCTACACTCCCATATCGCCTAGCCAACTATTTTGTATATTGCACAACAGATGAACACCACTGGGCTTATTTAACAAAAACAGAACAAATCTGCCATGAATAATTGAACTTAAGTTCACTTCTCGTTTGATTAACTGGCAACAAATATGAACAAATTATTTTAAAAAGTAAACAGATGAAACAAACATAAACAGCAACGTTCAGAATAACACATTTTTGCTGCTTAAACACAACCTATCATCCTTTGCAATAAATGGTTGAGTGTGACACCTTTATAAAAGCTGGAATGACATAACCACAAACAAAATACCAATTATGGATAATCGATAAACATGGCTCACTTTCTCTATTTCGCCTGGGTGCGAGAAAAAATTGGAGTTGCTTCTGAAACTTTCGACCTCCCATCAGAAGTATCAACCGTTGCCAACGTCATAAGCCACTTAAGAGCACAAGGAGAACCTTATGACAAAGCACTTGAAGATAAAAATCTACGTGTTGCAATAAACCAAACATACGCCCAAGACAACAGCCCGGTTAGCAACAATGATGAAATTGCAATATTTCCTCCGGTGAGTGGCGGATGAACAATTCAATACCTGTTTTGGGTTTTACCGCTACAAGTGGTACAGGAAAAACCACTTTGATGGAAAAGGTGATCGCTAATTTAAGTAAAGGTGGGCTGAGTGTGGCAGCCATTAAACATGGACACCACCCAGCTGACCCTGATATTCCCGGCAAAGATACCCACCGTTTTCGGCAAGCAGGGGCCGAGACTGTTATGTTTGCCTCTAAAGAACGTTGGTTTATGATTCAGGAGTTGCAAAATAGAGAGGAGCCAACCCTCAGCCAACAGATTGCGCGACTCAGTGATCATGATCTTATCTTGGTTGAAGGGTACAAAAACGACAATCACCCAAAAATCGTTCTTCATCGCTCAGGAGTTTCTGACGCAGAGTTCTACTTAAAGCTATCAAATGTTGTGGCCATAGCAACAGATGCCCCCAACAACCTTGAAACCTCAATTACCACCCTACCCCTTAATGAACCTGATAAAATTGCCAATTTTATTAAAGATTTGTTTAAACTGTAACAAAAACTTATGTTAATAAACCTAAAAAAGCTCTTTGAAGGTCTATGGGTTTAAGTAGTAATATCTACAAATAAATTCAGCTGTGACCAACTGTTATTTGGATGGTTTTTTGAAGTGATAGAACTCGTTGTTCAGATACTCTACTACATCACTCACATCCTCTGGCCACCACTCTGAGTTTAATACTTGCTGATTGCAAAACTCCACCTGCATTGTTAGCTTTGCTAATGATTTACGGCGGTTAGAACGTTTATACATATCATTCGAAGGACCATCAACCCTTGAACTATGGCAAGATGTAAGGCAACTTGCATCGTGAAGTGCTTTGCCATTTTGAGCATCAGCAGCCACACTTGTAGTTGATATGAAGATTATTGAAAACATAGCCAGTAAAGTTAGAACAAATTTCACGGCTTACCCCCTTTCGCATTAATTAATGGTTAAATTATTATGGAAAAGGATACAGCAAATAGCAACATTAACCCAGTGAGAATTTTAGTGGTGGGTACTGGAGCTGTTGGAGGATTTTACGGTAGCCGACTTGCCAGGGCAGGAGCCGAGGTTACAACTGTTAATAGAAGCGACTATAAAGAGGTTGCAAATAACGGTATTTTTATAAAAAGCATTGATGGTGATTACCACTTTAAACCCCATGCTGTTTTAAAAAATGTTGCCGACTACCAAGGCTATCCTGACTATATACTTATTGCCTTGAAATCTTTACCGCAACTAGATATAGGCAAAATCATTGCCCCAGCCGTTGGCCCCAAAACTAAAATTTTTCTACTGCAAAATGGTATAAACATTGAAGAAAATATATCTGTAAAATTTTTAGACAATGAAATTATAAGCGGTTTGGCTTTTATCTGTGTTAACCGGATAAAACCAGGTCATATCAGCCATCTCTGCTATGGAAAGTTGGTTGTGGGAGCTTATCCTGATGGAAATTCTGCAGCTGTTGATAAATTAGCCAATCTATTTAATGAGTCTAAAACCCCATGTCGAATTTCAGAATCAATTATAACTGAAAGATGGCGAAAGCTAATTTGGAACGCTCCTTTTAACCCTATATCAGTTTTAACACAGACTGACACCCAGCAAATTATGGCAAAACCAGAAACTGTTACCCTTGTCAGGACAATTATGGAGGAAGTTTATGCCGTTGCTGCTTCAGTTGGGCATATTTTGCCCACTGATGTTATAGATAAAAATATTGCAGACACTGAAATTATGCGCCCTTATAAGACAAGTATGTTGCTGGATTTTGAAGAAAACCGTCCAATGGAGGTTGAAGCGATATTGGGGAACATTGTAAGAACAGCAAAAAAGAGTGGGATTATGGTTCCACACCTTCAAACTATGTATGAATTGCTTACATTATTGGTGAGAGGGGGTGGCCAAAACCAAAAATAGCCACCCTTATTTATGAGGGTATGTTCATAAGCAAGCATGAACACCCGTTTTTAATAACAGGCTGCCTATCAAAATCTATAAACAGCCCTTTTTTGTAATAGGCCGTTTATCAACATCAATAAACAGCCCTTTTTTGTAATAGGCCGTTTATCAACATCAATAAACAGCCCTTTTTTTAATAATAGGCTGTTTATCAATTTCTATAAACAGCCCTTTTTCTCTTAAAAAGCCTGCCCATAACCAAAACTGGACAGTGCTTTTGCAATGGGACTGTATCATAGCAAATACAAACATCCCATTGAGAATATATTGCTTTAATATTAGTCAGTTAAACCAGGAGATAACAATAGCAATTTGCACCAGTGTAATTACTACAAGTCCGTAAGCACCGCCAACATATATAGCAGCAAGCATTTTTACAAAAACATTTTGTGCCTTATGTAGATTAGGACCAACTTTATCAGTTACCATTGCATGTTTCATTTGACTCTCCAAGTATTGCTTTTTAATAAATCCCCCAAAGTTAAAATATTCAACCGGGGAGTTGCTGTTATAGAAAGCAAGATGCAAGCCAATTAAGGAAATCTAGCAAAATTAACTTAATTTATAAATCAGGCTTTATTAGCTGATAATAGAATTGATGGTAATATAGGGTAGAAAAACCCTGAACTTAAAGACGGTTAAGGTTTAACCAGATGTGAAAAGCTACATCACATAAATTGGCTAGTATTTATTATGTACAAATCCAACATGCTGACCCCGCATATAACAGCAGCCCAACCCTACCACCAAACATTGATGAGTTTGAGGTCAAATAATTAAACTGAACTGTAAAAATAACTGACGGCAAAAACAAATATATGTTATATTATTAGTAGTTTTTAATATTTTTTATCATACAATCATATAAGCAATTAGCAAAATACACCAACAAAGCAAAAAAGCCTTACCACAAATTAGTGGTAAGGCTTTTTTGCTTTTCCCAAATATTGAGGGAGTTTATATTGTGAAATCAGCTGATATTCTTTTGTATGCTACATATTGAACGTAGCAAGACTTTCATCCAATTTTTTCGAGATACCTGATAGTGTCGTTGCCTTTTCTTCAACCTCTGCACTTTTCTCCTGCATACTGCCAGACATGGTCTTGATCTCAGTTATTGCTCCTGCCATCTCCTCAGTAAGCGAAGCTGCGTTGGCAACATTGTTTGCCACCTCGCCACTTGCATGGGATGATTCATTCACTGTTCTGGTTAGCTCTTGAATTCCACTGTTAACCTCAATAACGTTACGTACCACCTCGCCAATACCAGATGAGATTTCCTGCATGTTACGGTTGACCTCCTCTATACCTGAGGTGGATTCATTAACACGACGATTAACCTCACTTGTCTCTTCAGCTGCCGATGCCATTGATTTATTGATCTGCTCAATGGTGTTGCTCTGCTCATCAACAGCGTGGAGTATATCTTCATTAGCTTCAGCGATATTTTTTACAGCATCGGTTATGTTAACCGTAGCAGCGGTAACGCTCTGAGTATTATTTTGAATTTCACTAATTTTCTTGGCTATATCAGAAGTTGCACTTGCTGTCTGTTTTGCCAGCTCTTTAACCTCGTTGGCAACCACTGAGAAACCTTTTCCTGCCTCTCCAGCACCAGATGCCTCAATGGATGCATTAAGAGCCAGCATATTGGTTTGCTGGGCAATAGCTTCAATATCCTTTACTACTGCACTTATCTCGGTAGTTGAACGGGTAAGGTTTTCAATTATGGCAATGTTGGCTTGAGAATCTTCGCTAGCTTTTTGAGCAACAGAAGCAGCACTCTTACACTTGCTGCTCACATCACTAATAGAGACAGACACCTCTTTTACAGATGCGGTGATTGAGTTGATGTTTTCGCTGGAACGGTTGGCAGCATCATGAACCAAGTTTAAACCATTACTTGCCATCTCAGAAGCAGAAGCTACAGATCCAAGGTTGGTATTGGCCTCTTCTGCTGCTGCGGATATTGTTGTCATATTAACGCTCATCTCTTCAACAGCAGCCGATACGTTGGTCATATTAGTGCTCATCTCTTCTGCTGCGGCGGAAACTGTATGCATATTACCGCTCATATTCTGGGCATTGTCAGAAGAACTGTCAGCGCTGCTATTCATGATATTGGAACCGCTGGACATCTCTCCTGATATTGAAAACAGCTCCCCTGAAGCTGAATTTATTTCGTGGGCATTGTTGGTTATCTGTCCAATTATACCTCTTAATCTTTCAATCATATCAGCCATGGAGTTTGACAGAGTGCCTATTTCATCTTGCCTGTTTGTTGAACAGTTAACAGTAAGATCACCTTCTGCCAACCTTCGTAAATCAGCAACACATTGTGCCAATGGTCCGGTGATATTGCGAGAGAGGTAAATTCCCAGTAATATAGAGATAACAAAACCGATAGAAACTCCTATAATTGTGTGGGTAGTTGCATCAATTGCTGTCTGATCAGAAACTTCAGCAGCACTGCGCATACTCTCTTTTGCCCCATCCTCTACTCCCCCTAGAATTTCCATCAACTCTGTGGCAATTTCATCTGCCTCAGCATCCATGGCCCCCATCTCTTTGTCATTAACTGCTAGCTGTTTTTGAATATCCATGAACTTCTGGGCCAGAACCTGGAATTCATCGTTATGCACTTTGTCAATCTGAACCACCATACGGCGTAACCCAGGCACAGAAACCGGAACAATCCTACCTTCATCGTTTACTGCACCATTTAACAGAGCCTCAACCCAACCATCAAATTCTGCAATTGTCTCTTTATACTCTTTGCCTATTCTTACTATAGAATCTTTGTCCAGGCTTTGCGCCAACTCTTCAATGGCTATACGGCTCATTGCCAATGTAGTCTTCATCTCCATTGACATATCGGCCCAACCATTCTCTTTTTTGATTATTGCATTGGCACTAGCACCAGCTGCCATTCTTGCACCGATACGATCCTTGACTTTACCCTCAAAATCCTCTGCTAATTCGATTGTTTTATCAAAACTTCCCTCAAACTCCTCCATGATCTTTTCCAGCTTGTTATTCAACAGAAATTTCTGTGTCATCAACTCCCTGATACGAGCCATTCTAGGTTGCAAGCTATCATTATGAAATCCATCGGCTTTTTTAACAATTGCCCGTAGTCTCTCATCTTTAGTGGCATAGATGGTCCCTTCATCAGTTTCGGCTCCGTTTAGGATAGCACCAGCAAAAGTATCAAAAACCTTTACAAACTCTTCATGTTCAGCCCAAACACCTTCTAGCCCTTTCTTATCTTCAGAGGCCAACAGCTCCATAATCATCTGCATGTCAGATCGTACTGCTATTTTCATTTCCATTGCTGCATCAACTTGTGATGTTGAATGAATAATATCAATAGTTTTGTTGCCCATCTCAGTGATATTTTTGTAGCCAAAAACACCACCCATCATCAATATTGCCGTAACAATCATAAATCCGCCCAGCAACTTCTTTCCTACCTTAACATTATCAATATTCAACATCATACTTCTCCAGAAAACAGCAAATTTTTAACCCCCAACTAGTCAGACCATTTTATTAGTGTCAGTGTAATAAATATACTACATCAGAGCATTATATCACAATCATAAAATGTATTATTGTCCTATTTTTTTTTTGCAATTCTACAAAAAAACAAAAAATTCCGCTTAATTATTTCTGAAAAAAACATCAATTCATATAAAAGCAAAAGAGACAACCTGTTCAAATATCTACAATTAATTGGAAAAAATTTTTACAGTTCACACAGACACCTATACATCATATCAGCTGTTTAGGTACTTTGCATTGAATCATAAAAATAGTTTAAATAGATCTGGTTAATATGTAAAACCCCAAGCTAAACAGTGAAATAAAAAACACTTTTTTAAATATCTTTTCCGATAACATCGATCTTATATATTTTCCCAAAATCATACCAATTATGGCTGGTATAACTGAGACTGATGACAGTAACCACAAATCAAAGGAAAGAATGTTATTATGACCCATTGCTACAGCTAAAGCGGCAGTTGATAGAGCAAACAGCATACCTACAGCTTGAATCATCAAATCACGGGGCAGTCCAATGGCGTTTAGGTAAAGAACCCCAGGTATAACAAAAGATCCTGTCATACCACCAAGAGTACCGTTGGCAGCACCTAGTAGTATTCCCATGATTTTTTCTCGGCTTTTGGGGACAGTTATTTGAAAATTGGCAAGGCTAATCAATGAGTGGGCAATTAGAGTTGCACCTAATAATGATGATACCAAATCCAAATTTACGTTGATAAATATCAGAGACCCCAGCCAAACAAACAAAACAGCCATCAACAAAAAAGACCATATCCGTTTAAGCAATTGTCCAGTAGAACCACCAACAACAGCTTGGAATATATTAGCTACAAATGTGGGCATCAAAAGAAGCCCCATAGCCTCTGGCAGTCCAATTGAAATTGTAAGTAGCGTCACTGAGACAGATGGAAGTCCTATTCCCACAACACCTTTTACACATCCAGCGATAACGAATGTAGTAAAGATCATTAAAAGAGTTACTGGGTCGTATAGGGTTTCCATGGTAAGAAGTTTGGGGTATTAGCTCTCTCTTGAAAGATCTTATTATATTTCAATATAATGACAAAAAAAGATGATGTTATTTTTGTTGGGCATAATAGGTTACCAAACGATCAACACTGGATTTACCGTGTAGTGTTCCTTGAATATCACAGATATTACATGGTTTGAAATTACGGTCAGAATCAATCAACCGTAAACGAATCTCCTGCATTTTTTTTGATAACCATATATCTCTAACATATGATTTTAAAACATTTCCTACAATATTGTTGCGCCCCCAATCGTTGGCACAAAACATAACGTCACCGTTGTAATCCACCAACATTTTATAAAATGGATAGTAGCACGGGTTATTAATTGGAAAAGTTTGGGAATCTATCTGTTTTTTATCAAACTTTAGCATGCCGGAACGGTTATTGATGGTCAGACCACAATCATCAGCCACCCCTTCCCAATGATAACGTAATTTATAACAGTCGATGCTTATACCTGCCTGCAAAAATAAATTTTTGAAGTACTGCACCTGCTGGGGACCGTCATAAAGGTTGACATATAACGCTGTTATACCAGCTGCAAAAAATTGCTTGATCATTTTAACGGTTAATTTATCACCGTTGGTGTTGGTTTCGATTATATTGTCAGGCAGGGCATCTCGGAATATTTTTATATGCTCGGCAAACTCTTTGTTTAAAATTGGCTCCCCATAACCAGAAAAAGAGACTCGCCCTTTATAGTTAACACCTTCTAAATCTGCGGCTACTTTTTTTGAAATTTTCAGATCCATTGATAGATTACGGTTGGGATATATCCTGGAATCTACTCGGGGACAAAAAGAACAGACTCGATTACACAATTCGGTAATATTCATCTCAACAGTAATCAAACTGTTGATGGGATCGTTGTTATCTTCAATAGCAGATATGTGCTTACGTTCTTGATCTAACCTATGCTCAAGAAAACTATCTAGATATTTTGCCATAGAATATTTTTCTTCTCTAATATTTAATACTTACAATGCTATTTAAAACAGTGGCATGAACTCTTTACAAAGACTCAATCAACTTTAAAACATCTATGGCATCATCAATGGTAGCTCCGGGACCATAATTCCCTGTAAGAAAAGCTGCCATCTGCTCTTTATAACCGGGCTTCATAGTGGTATCCACAAAATGTTGCTCCATAATTTTTGGAGTATAGCGCCTGATCTTATAATCAGCTGTTGGTTGTTGAATTTCATAACCTTTAAAAACAGTTAAAACCTCTAACGGAGAGAGATGCCAGGTTGTTCCATCATCAAAAAGACAACGCACTCCCATTGGCGAAGGATCGTTGGCGTTGATGCCGATATTAATTGGAGTACCTTGTGCAGTTAGCAGCATACCGTTGTAGGAGATAAATGGATGAGCCAGGCCAACTTCATGATAGGGTCTGATATCAACAGGATGTAGAGTACCAAATAGGTGTAAAATAAGATCTATAGTATGAGAACAGATAAAGGGAATTAAATGCTCCACAACCTTTTTTCCCCGACGTTTAACATGGTCTTGAACCGCCTCTGAAATTATAACTGAAGCAGCTTTCAAACCACCTTCATTTATTCTCTTTTTCAGACGTATAACAGGATCATAATAACGTCGATTATAACCAAAAAGCTTGTTATCGGGTTTGTAATCCAACGATGAAACAATAGCTTGTAGGGGAGCTGCAGTAAGTGTAACCGGTTTTTCTATTAAAACAGGTTTTTTACATTTTAGTAGTCGCTCTGCCCACAATGGCATCACATCCCAACTCATGCAGGCAACCACCCCATCAATATCGGGGTTGTTCAGAATCTCATCGCCATTAGTCAACTGCTCGGCATCTGGGGCATGTTGTTGAAATTTTTCCCAATTGGGTGAGTTACCACTACTGGTAGTAGCTGCAACGACCTCTCCTCCCAAAACTCTAGCAACTGCTGCATGATGACAAGCGGCAACACCTGCACCAAGAAAGCCAAGTTTTACAATGGTAATCATGGGATATCCGTAGATGAGGATGAACTATAATAAGCTCGAAAGATTGGCATTAGCCTTTGGAGTTTTATATTTGTTTATAAAGATTTCTACAACCACCACTAGGAAAAATCATACGATATACCTACGGTATTAACTTTGCAAATATATTGTCCAATTATTATGGTAAAATATTTATACGATTTTAGTAGCCGATAAATCAGATCTTGCGCATTTTTTCATGGATTAGAGGTTGAGCATCTTCCAAGTAGCGTTGATAATATTGGTCCATCAAAAATAGATTGTGACCTGTCAAAGTAGTAAACATTATCCTGGCTGTTCGCTCTTTTTCATCTTCTGTGATATCAAGAATATTACCTTCCAAAGAGAGTTTTTGAGGACCAAGCTCCATGGTATCTCCCTTTTGCACCCATTTAAGAGGCAGTGAAAAGGCCAATGATACTGACATAAAGAGAAAGGTTTCATTTAGGTGCACAGACTCATGCAAAGATATTTTAACCCCTCCTCCTGAGATGTTGTGAACCTCTCCCTTATAATCTGTACCAGCGATATTAATTGTAATGGCAAATCTTTTTTTAGGTTCAACCCGTTTATAACAACGCTGGCCCACTGCACCATTTGTCATGTGAAAATCGTGCAGTGTTGCATACCCCCCTTTTACTTCGACCTCTTTTACCATAGCTTTTAAACCTATGGGTAGATGGTTTACTGATATATAGGTTTTACCCTCCTCCTTCATAGCTACAAGTTGCTCTCTTGGAGCTTGGATCACAACCTCATTTGTACCAAATTGTAGTACTAAACCTGGATGATTTATGGGAATACCAGAAAATTGATTATAGAAATTCAGCTCCTCGATACGGCTATGGACAATTTTAAATTCACGATTGATATCAACATAGTGGACCATATTTGGATCATCAAGATAAACGGTTAGACGACACAGAGGGCCATTGCCCTTGTGCATACATACCCGCTCTTTAAACATAATGGGCTCGGAAAAATACTCTCCCATTCCCATTACGATCCCCTTTAGCAGATGGCACAATTTACGTTTAGAGACATATGCTATGGCAACTTCGCTGTGTTTTAGGCGGTAGACACGAATCTCAGGAGCTAAAATACCCTCATCTATATTGCTAAATGAAGATAATATTGGCTCTTGAAGATGCTCTAGAATATCTATTGTTCTCCAAGATTTTTTTACCAGACCCATGTGATGGCCCATCTTTACCAAACCCGGCACAAGATGACGACCAAACTTCTCCAACATCTCAGAAAGTGGCATTTCGAGCTTTTTTGCTACTGCGACAAAAAGATCAGCAGCTACTTGATCAGGATAGAAATATTCCGGCTCAAAGCTCTGTTGTTCCAAGCCGACAGAATCTATAGCCTCAGACCAAGCACCAGCACCCTTATGGGTCTCCAGAAAATCATCCAACGCTAAAAATATCAGCCCATTCACAAAATTAAAAACCCCTGTTATCCTCTGTGGCACAAACTCTATTATCATCCCTTTGTCATATGTTGACAAAGGGGTTTTCAAAACCACCATTACACATATTGATATATTTAACTATAAATTTTTCCTTTTCGTATAATATTATTGAGGTATGATGTAATTGGGCCATTAATTATTTACACTTAATAAAAAACCGTAATAAACATTCATTCTTCCTCCTCAACACCATCACATAGTGGTACAGTTCCTTTGTTGGGGCAACATTTTAATATGGAAAACAATTTAATTTTAATGAAAAAAGCATAATAATATAAAGAGATATATTAATTTAGCTATTATAATAACTTGAACAGTGGAGAATTTAAATAATGTCCGAAGACAAACATCACAGAGTCATGATTCTCGGCGGCGGTCCTGCCGGTTATACTGCAGCTATCTATGCAGGTCGGGCCAACATGAAACCTGTTGTTATTCAAGGAATGCAACCAGGTGGACAACTAACCATTACGACTGATGTTGATAACTTTCCTGGATTTGAAAATGGTGTGCAAGGTCCGGAGTTGATGGAAAAAATGCGCGCTCAAGCTGAACGCTTTGATACCACAATGATCTTTGATGCTGTTACATCTACCAAGCTAGATAAGCGTCCATTTGAAATAACCTGTGATTCTGGTGATGTTTACACATGTGATGCACTTATTATTGCCACGGGAGCTTCTGCCCGTTGGTTGGGTATTCCCGCTGAAAAAACTCTCAACGGCTTTGGTGTATCGGCTTGTGCCACTTGTGACGGTTTCTTTTTTAAAGGCCAAGATGTTGCAGTTATTGGTGGTGGTGATACAGCTGTTGAAGAGGCTATGTTTCTTACCAACTTCTGCAGCAAGGTCTATCTGGTTCACCGCCGTGATGAACTTCGGGCAGAAAAAGTGATGCAAGATCAGATGAAAGCCAACGAAAAGATTGTCCCGGTTTGGGATTCCGTTGTGGAAGATATTCTTGGTGAAGCAGGTAAGGGCGGAGTTAATGCGGTTAAAATCCGTAATGTAAAAACCGATGAGATATCAGATCTTCCGGTAACTGGAGTATTTATTGCCATTGGCCACACCCCGAATACCGGGATTTTTGATAAACAGATAGACCAAGATGATGCTGGCTATCTATTAACTAAGCCAGACTCCACAGCCACAAATATTCCTGGTGTTTTTGCAGCTGGAGATGTGCAAGACAAAACCTACCGCCAAGCAGTTACCGCAGCAGGAACTGGCTGTATGGTTGCTCTTGAAGCTGAAAGATTTTTAAATGAACAAGAGGGAGATGCAACGAGGATTTAGCCTATATGGGCAAACTTCCATTAAATAATTCTCCAAAACCAAAAAAGGAGAGAGCTTGCTCTCTCCTTTTTTGGTTGGAAAAATAGGACAACATTTAAAAAAAATCAACCTCTACCAAGATGAGCATAAGGAGGAATTGTCTGCAACCGACTGTCTGTTATAGGAGTTCCAACGGTAAAATGGTATAGCGTTTGGAATGTATTGTCTTTTAGCCCCAACAGTTCGTGCATATAATCATCTAAAAAACATCCTATACCTGTTCCCCTTACCCCTGCAGCTTCGGCCTCTAGATATAATACATGGCCCAACATACCAGCCTCCCAGAACAGCCTTCTATATCCCCATGCTCCAACTTTAAGCCCAGAACCATACTGGGCAAGCAACCCTAAACTAAAAGCACCATCGGCTGCGATATCCTGCCCACATGAGATCATTTTTGCCACTCTTTTTGCATCACCAGATTGCAATAGATAGAGTGGCAGATGGTCCGGGGCATTATCTACTTGCGACCATAAAAATTCCTTATCACAGGCTTTTTGTAATGATGGTAAAACATCACTATTGCGTGGTAGGGCGTAAAGCCCCTCCTGTAAACCTGTTACTCTGTGAACAAATATTATGGGATGGATTGCAGGCTTGATAGATGATATATCCCAAGGAGCCAGTTCGGCTCTTGGCATGCAAGCATCTAGCATGTGATAAAATTGATCTTTTGTGATGGGTGTCTCCCCATCATAATCCTGACCACTTCTTCGCTGCCTAATTATGGTTGCGGCATTGAGACTATCAATACCTCTATTTTGCAATGGGTGTATTGTTGAATTTGCTTGATGACTCTCAATAGATGTTTGTGGCTTTAAACAGGCATGAATTGCAGCCTCTATCCCCTCCCAGCGAACCATATGTCTTTGGCTTAAAACATTTGCTTTACCTTTAAATTCACCCTCTTTGGCTATCGCTGCCAACGGAGCTATAGATTTTTCTATGTTGTTGTTACTATTAACATCAACAGTTATGGCAATGAGCAAATCTGGAAGTTCTGGTTCCGGTATTACATTTGTGGAAAGCCCAAGCCCTAAAAGATTTGCGATATCCCTATCTCCTGGAGTGGTCAAAACCTCTGCTCTCCAACCCAAGGCTGCTGCACCATAACGAAATGCCATTGCTCCATGTCCAGTATCAAGCTCACAATAGCGTAAAGCTCGCAAACCATATTTCCAGGCCTCTCGCCAATGGATAGAGCTTAAACCTATTAAAATGGTGTTTGCAGGAAAATTTTTATTCCAGTTATGGCTCCGCTCTCCATCCAGATAAAAACGCTCTTCTAATAAATGATCTCGACTTACATAATGATAAACACCGCAAATACTACCCCTGGGACAATATTCATCCGGTACAACCATCTCCGGTACAATCAGATACCCCTCTGTAGGGTGTAGGTTGCCACTTGATGGATTACAACGAAGAGCCCAGCTATCACCACCGTATGATTTCCAGGCAGAGATAGCCAACGATAGTTCAAACAGTGTTGCTATGTTGCTAAAATTGAGGGGCTGGGGTTCTATATCATGGCTGCCTTGATAAAGATCGTCATATGTACTCTTGAGATTATCGGCATTAAGAGGCAGTTGAATTTTGTTTGTACCATCATAAAAACGAAACGGGTCTGGCTGTGTGGCCCAATCCATGGTAGGAGGTGCCGGGGCATAACGTTTTTTGGAGTGCTTACTATCTTCATGATAACTCTGTATAGTCTCGGACTTATTAACCTGTTCTGCTTTTATTTCCACTACCATGAGAATTACCACCCCTTTTTAAAACAAAAAATCAACCAGCTACAAACACCAACTCCTTTTCGTTGGACAGATCATTGTTAAATTGATATCCACCCATGGTAAAATATTTTAGGCTTTCTGGCTCTTGAATACGGTTTGTTATTATATATCTTGCCATCATCCCTCTGGCTCGTTTGGCTTTTATACCTATGACTTTCAGTTTACCCTGGCTTTTTTCCTTAAAAACAGGGGTTAAGACAGGTGCTTTTAGCAGCTCTTGCCGAACCACTTTAAAATACTCTTGGGAGGCTAAATTTATTACCCAAGGCACGGTGTGGCCCTTGGTATTTTTGTTGATCTGCTTTGTGGGACCATCACCCCAGAAGGAGTAGATATCTTTACCACGGCTGTTATCAAGCCCCGTCCCCATCTCCAATCGGTGGGGTTGAATGAGATCTAACGGTCTTAAAAAACCATACAACCCAGATAAAATAGCCAGATGGTCTGTGGCAAACTCCCACTCAGCATCGCTCATGGTTTTAGCTTCCAGACCAACATAGGTATCACCTTGAAAAGCTAAAGCTGCTTGAATTGAGTTTGATTGGTTATGAGTTTTTTTAAATGAGTTGAAACGATCAACATTTAATTTTGCCAGTTTGGGACTTATTTTCATAAGCTTACCGAGTTTTTCTTCATCCATAGCTGCTAAAACAGCTACAAGCTCATTAGCATCTTTCTTAAATAGCGGTTGCGTGTAGGGCAGCCTCTCCTGTTTGTTGGTGAAATCCTGCTTTTTTGCTGGTGATATCAAAACCAACATATATCTCTCCTTTTATTCTGCCAATATCTAAACATAAAACTGTTGCAAGATTAAATACCCCCATGATAGTACGCAAGGCTAGTATCTAATAAAAATTAAGAGTTATAATAATCGGATAAAAATGCTAAAATCTCCCCTGTTAAAAGCAAATTTGTGGAGATTTAAATGGATAGTATAAGCAAACTGGAGATCCCCCTCTTTCCCCTAGCAACAAAACTTGTGGCTGGTGAACAAATCTCTTTGCGTATTTTTGAGCCTCGCTATCTTGATATGGTTAAAAAAGTTGCGGGCAAAAAAGAGGGATTCGGTATAGTGCAAATACTCGAAGGTAGCGATATAGATTATAACCCCACCATAGCATCTTTTGGTACATTGGCTACCATTATCGACTTTGAGACTCTACCTGAGAATCTTCTGGGCATTACTGTTCTTGGGGAGCGACATATGCAAATTTTCAAAACATGGTCACAAGAAGATGGTTTGATCATGGCCCATGTGCTACCAGTGGATGATTCCGATAGCTTGATCAATGAGGAGATTGGGCCAGAAAATGCTGGCCCCCTTGATAGGAAAGTTGCCAAAGGTTTGGGAATACCTACACAAGAGTATGTTGAGGCACTGCTAAATAAAAGGGTTAAAACAGAGCATCTAAAGGCTGGCTCCCTTGTTGATGGTATAAAACTAAACAGAACAAGGGTGATTTTTCGTTATCAAGGCAGGTCTACATTTATCGACCTTGACGATTAACTCGACAAACCACCACTATAAATTTTCAACTATAGAAAATAATTAACAAAATTTGTCTGGAGAGATATAAATTGTACGTAAAATGGACAAGACAGGCACAGGGATTCAACCAAGCGACATACCCAAATAAAAACTACAACCTTTCTGCCGATTTAGTTACCGAAAATGTTGTTGATGGTTTCTCTCAACAACAACATGTGTCAAAACTTGGTAGTGTAACAGTGGAAGAGAACCCCCACGGTGAACTTACCTTTTTATTTGGCTCTCAACTGGCTTTCTGGAAAGATGTAAGGCAAAAACTTGAGGAGGTAGAGCTATCTGCTGAAAATATTGAGAGTATCACGGCAGAACTTTCAAGCAAAATTCCCATGACTAATTAGAATATTAAAGAGGCTTTAGTTGAGATCATAAACTACACTTCAACCTAAGATTGTAGTTTTTTTGGATATCTATGAAAAAATTTCTCATTGTTGCCCCAGGTTCCTATGATGGACATATTGGGGGTGGACAAAAGTATGTGCAAGATCTTGCTTTCGAGCTACTATCTAGGGGTAACAGTGTAACTGTAATTGAGGAGTTAAGAGAGAAAAACCAACATTCTACCAATCAAACATCAAACCGCACTATATCTGGCGTACATATCATATCGGTTCATTTTCCCCTGGTAGGTGAATCCATTAAAGAGCAAAAAAGCCAAACAGGCCAGCAACGCAGAGAGTTTTTACAGGATATTATCAAAAAAATCGCACCGGATTATATACATATCAACGGCATGATACCTCCTATGGTTGCCGCATGTAATGTATTGAACATTCCCTACCTTGTTGTTTGCCACCACCCTGGAGAGGTATGCCCAAAAGGTGACCTGTTACGCTGGGATAACTCTATTTGCAATGAAAAACCCAGCACAAATATATGCCCCAAATGTGTCATCAGATGCCAAAAACGAAACAACCTTGTCGGCACTGTTCTTAGCTATATGCCAATTTTTTTTCATCAATTTGTTGGGCAAATATTGATTAAACATAACCCCTTTGGCTATCTAGGCCGGGTATTGATGATTCCCTGGTTCGCCCATTTAAAACTATTGGGTCTTAAAGCCTATTTAAAAGAGGCAAAAAAAATTGTTGCCCCATCAAACGCAATGGCAAAAGCGTTGATCAATTCTGGTGTCAGCCAAGAACATATAGCAATTGTTAGCCACGGGATAACACCTCTTTTGCAAAGTGAAATAAAAAATTTAGAAAACCGCCCCTTAAAATTTGCTTATGTAGGTAGAATTGACTATGCCAAAGGGGTGCACCTACTCTTAGAAGCAATGGAACTTGCCGACATAAATAAAAGAGCTGAACTTCATATCTATGGGGATACAACTAATAAAAGTGACGAAAAATTTTGGCAAAAACAGATAAAAAAAGCTAAAAAACCACCATGGCTGCATCTTCATGGAGCTTTCAACCATAGTGATATCAACAAGATATATGCTGGGATAGATGTTTTGCTCTTACCATCAATATACCTTGAGGTTTTTGGGCTGGTGGTGGCAGAAGCCATGAGTGCTGGAAGGCCAGCTTTAGTGACCGATTGCGGTGGCCCCTCCCAACAAGTTACCGATGGTGTAGATGGTTGGGTCGTAGATGCCAATGATGTTGGCAAGCTGGCAGAAAAAATTAGATGGCTTAGTAAAAACCCCAGTGTTGTTTTAGAGGCAGCTAAAAATACCCGGCTAAAAAAAGACCACAAACAATATGTGGATGAAATTGAAAAATTATTGATTTCACTTTAAATTTTGATAGTTTACCGAAAACATATCTCTTAATATATCTTGCACATAACCGGGTGTAATCCGCTTTAGGTCCGATGGTGACTTAACACTATCCATATAGTTATAGCTGTTATCATCAAAACAGAATAGCATCGTGGTATGTTTGGCAATGGGAAAAAACACCGTGGGGCTATGACGAGTGTTGGCAACCGCAATGGTTGGTATATCCAATGAGGAGGCAGCGTGAAATGGGCCTGTATCGTTGCTGACACAGCCACTACTTAAACGCATCAACTCAACCAGCTCTTGAAATGTCAACTCTCCTGCTAAATTACCCCCTGCTCCACCACAACCAGAAATCACCCCCTGACATAGTTGTTTTTCTTCACTATTTCCAACAGTCACAACATTTGCCTTTAACTCCTTTGTCAAACCAATAGCCACCGCTGCATAATAATCTTCAGGCCAACGACAAGAGAGAAATTTTGACCCAGGAACTAGAATTATCAAAGGTTTGTTTAACTCTTTTTTAAACAGTTTTGATAGTTTTTCCTCAACCATTTGTTTTGCTTTTTCATCATGTTTAAAAGGGTCTGTATTTTCTAAAGGGGTAATGCCAAGCTGTTGTAAAACTCTGTTTGCTCTTCGGGGTTCATTCTGGACAAAATGGTGTTGGATGTTATTGAAAATACCCCGGCGATTATAGCTGGATAGATGAAACCCTGTTGCCCATTTAGCAGCTAACTTTTTTGCCAAAATCATCTCTTTTGCCACACTACCAATCAACCCTCGATTGCCAAAGGGAGATAAATTAACAAACAGATCACATCTGTATTCGGCTTTAGTGGGAAAATCTATTTTAAAAGCAAAACCGTGACGGCTAACAGGACTTTTGGGCAGTATGATAAATCTATCAATTGGGGTTGTGGAGCTTTGAAATACCTCTCTCCCTAAATCCGGTGAATATCCATCACAGTTGATCACCACAGTAAACCTGGCATCGGAAAACTGTTTTTTTAGAGCAGCAATTACAGGCAGTTTTACTATGCTATCTCCCATGGTTCCAACAGTATAGATCGTTAAATGTTTGATATCTTTGTTAGTTGGTTGCGAGCTTGAAAAAAGCAACTTGGTTAAAGCTTTTAATATTGTGTTTATAAAATAGAGCCAAATAACTATTAACATCTTGGCAACCCGCACCGTTACCCCGAGCCTCTCAGAGCTGCGCTCAACAGCTACGACCTCTGCAAAATTGTTACAGCTGAAAATCTGGCTCTTTTTATTGCGGTCCAAATGAATAGTTCCTTAAATGTGATCAATTTGTTTTTTCTGTATCAAGCTTGGCAAACTGCTGTTTATGTATAATATTTTGCAATTCAGTCATATTTTCAGGCCAAGTAAGAAAATTATCTTGTAGGGGATAAACAATGTCATCTAGATACCGTTTTGCGGAACCTGATTGCAAAACAACGGGAATGATACCATGTTCATGAGCATCATTGAGGGTAGTTGAAAACCAGGCAACCACAAACAGTGGTCGGTAAAAAATAAATGACTCCTCTAAAGTTCTATCAGGTGAATCAAATACTTGGGTGGGAAGGTGCTGTTCCCAAAAGTCATCTAGCTCTCTTGGATGTTTGCGCAAGATAAACTGCAACCCTTGCTCGTGACACCAAGATATCAGTTTTCTTAGAATTTTTAGATTAGTAGCCTCTTTATAGTCATCATATGGTGATGATGTGAATAGTACTGATGGACGTAGATTTGCTATTCTGTTTTTTGCAGGGTATACAGAAATGTTTGAACTTTTGCTGACTAAATCCAGATATATTTTATCATAATTGTTTAAGGCAACAACCCTATCAAATGAGAGTTGCAGAACATTTATAAGAAGACTTCCATGTTGCAGATAAATGGTGGGAACTGCTAGGGATGAGCTGTAAAATCCATGTGCTATCTCTGCCGAGGTGAGGAAACACACCTCTTCTACTTTATGGTTTTTTGCAAAGTTTTGCCACCATGCCTGAAAACAGGCAAGTTTGGCCATATGTCGTTTTGCTTCTATGTACAAACAGACCCTTTGATTGTTGGTTAACCATTTAAAATCGTTACCATTGCACAACTTAAACACCCCAATAGTATAGCTCCACAACAGCTTTATCACCAGCTGCCTTGTTGGTAATCTTGATATGTTATTGAAACTTATAGGGTCGGTTGTGTTTATTACTTTTACAGGTAGTGTTGGTTGTAAGCTGGTGTAATATTTCAACAAACTATCTTCTGCTCCTGAATTGTGGGCGACAAAAATTCTAAATGGCTTACCATCCTCTTTAATCACCCCACCCTGCCTGCCGATTGCCAACCATTTAAAAGCGGCAGGTATTGTCATTAAAAATAGTATCAACTGCATAACACCTGGTATTTTAAAGAGAATAGGGCTTAAAAAGTTAAAAACCCGTCCAACCAGAGCATAATTAGTCTGTTTTTGCTTGGAGGATAGTACAGATACAATGGTACTGTTGCTGAGTAACCATGTTGGAAAAGCTGGGTTTGCGGACAACTCCTTTATTAATTTAACACTAGGATGTTCTAAAATCTTCTTGATAAACTCTTTTTCAGCTAACATGTGCCAAGAGTTCCCGGTGATTTGTCTGTTACGCGACAAATAATTGTTGTTAAAAGACAGGTTAACTTAAAAAATCCGCAAAAAAACCCGAGCAAACAATGCCCTGTTTTGTGGTATTTGGATGTAACTCTAACATAAAAAAAGATATAATTGGTTTTTCAGGGAAAATAAACTATGAATCTCAAAAGCTTTGTTTCAGATATTTTTCATAAATATCCCAAGCTTTTCATAGTTAACTTGCTTCTTGCTATTCTGGCGGCATTAGCCGACATCATGTCCATTGTTTTTCTGGCTCCCATAGTGGAAATACTGGCCTACGGTAGTTTTCAAACCAGTGGTGCTCTTACCCAAAAGCTATCACAACTCATGGCTACAGTAGGTCTAGAAGTCAATGCCACATCCCTGCTTGGGATTTTTCTGATTTTTAGTTTTTTGCGTGCCGGTTTTCAAATATGGACGGTTAACACAATTTTAAAAACCAAATACGCCTTTATGACCGACCTGATTGTCGGCTCCTTCAAAGATTTTTTCAACTCCCGTTGGGCATTTTTTAGCAGTCAATCCCAAGGGACAATTATAAACACCCTAACACGGGAGTTGAATATGGTTGGAGACTCCTTTGGTAACATGGCAAGGCTGTTTTCATCATTTATTCATGCAGTTGTATATGCTGCAATACCATTTTATATATCCTGGAAAATAACCTTGATATGTATTGCAGCAATTACCGTTGTGCTGCTGCCTTTTTTGTGGATGGGAAAGCTCAACCGTCGCTTGGGCCAAAGAAACACTGAGAGTGCCAACAAGATAAGTGCTGTTATCCAAGAGAACCTTACCTTAGCCAAGGTTATACTTGGGTTTAACAAACAAACCGATACAATTTTGGCAATGGAGGAGAGTTATAAATCCTACAGTAAATCGACGATATTCTCTTTGACAATTGCCAACAGTATTCCCCTACTCTACTATCCATTTGGCTTGGTTGTGCTCTGTCTTGCTCTCTTTTCGGCTCAAGAAATCAATGTGCAACTGGTTGATACGGTGGTACTTATTTATGCCCTTTTTCGGGTGATACCATCCATGGGTTCCATGGCACATCTAAAGGCCTCGTTAGATAATTTTTTTCCCAGCTATTTACAGATATTAGAATTGCAAAATAGAGCCATAGCAATGGTGCAGCCTTCTGGGGAGAGACAATTTACAACATTGCAAAAAAACATTGTTTTTAAAGATGTATCCTTCTCTTATCCAAATGGCCCCATGGTTCTAAAGAATCTTGATTTTAATATATCAAAGGGCAGCTTTGTTGCTTTTGTTGGAAAATCAGGGGTGGGAAAATCTTCGTTGTTGGATCTTATAATGCACCTAAACAGTGTTGATTCAGGCCATATCCTCATTGATGATACAGATTTAACCAAGATTGACACCTCTTCATACAGAAAGAGTATCAGCTATGTATCACAGGAAAATTTACTGTTTAACACAACAGTAAAAGCCAACCTTATTTGGGCCTGTCCAAAAGCAACTAAAGAGGAGGTTTTGCTCGCCTGTAAAAAAGCCCACGCCCATGAATTTATTGTAAAACTAGAAAATGGTTATGACACACTGGTCGGTGACCGGGGGGTCAGGCTATCTGGGGGGCAAATCCAGCGACTGGCTCTAGCTAGAGCACTCCTAGCCAAGCCGGATATTCTACTTCTAGATGAAGCGACAAATTCACTAGACACCCAGTCTGAAAGGTTGATCCAAGAGAGCTTGGAGGCTGTATATGGTCAAACAACAATTATCGTTGTGACCCATCGGATTTCCACAATAATTAATGCCGATGTGATATTTGTGCTGCAAGAAGGAGAGCTAGTCCAGCAAGGTAACTACCAAGAGCTAAAAAACAGACCAGGACCATTTCATGATATGTTGCAACTTCAGGATCTCAAAAGAGATGAAGACCAGGACAGTAAAGTAGCAAAGAAATGGACAAGTTTGTGAACAATCTTCTTGGTAAGATAAGAGAAAAAGGGATAACGGGGATAGTGTTGGCTCTCTATTACCGTAGATTTCTACCGATATATTTTCTAACGGGCTTTTTTTTAATCACTCTATTTTTACTATTAAGACCTTTTATCCAAATAAAAATAGGTAGGCTATTTGAACAACGAATAGGACATCTTGCAATAGAGCCAGAGATATTTCTCCGCCAGCTAAAGTTGGGTAGCATATCTAACAAACCATTTTATATGTTCTTGTGTGATCCAAAAAAGGTGGCTAATAGACAAATATACCGAATGTTAAAGGGCAAACTGCGTATTATTGAAAGTCAGTTTTTATTATCAGTATACCAAACAGTTCTACCAATTCTTAAAACAATCCCACTTTTTCAACCCCTCTCCCATAGTATAGAAAACTGTCTGGAGTTCGCCAAAGCCTCCCCTGTATTAAAATTCAACAAACTAGAAGAGTTACAAGGTGATGAGATGTTGTCACGTCTTGGTTTTGTTAAAGGAGAGGATTGGTTTGTCTGTATTTTTGCTAGAGACAGTGCCTATTTAAACAAAACCATCCCTAATGGAGACTGGAGATATCACAATATCAGGAATATAGATATTGATAAATTTAATGAAGCAACACAATTTCTTCTCGATCAAGGTGCATGGGTATTTCGCATAGGTAGTGTTGTCGAAAAACCGATGAAAATATCCCACCCACGGCTCATAGATTATCCATATTCAGATATCTGTTGTGACTTTATGGATGTCTATCTTGTTGCCAAGGCAAAATTTATTTTAGGCACCTCCTCCGGCATCACCAATACAGCCTGGGTATTTAATGTGCCAACCATGATGATCGGTACAGTTCATTTTTTGGACATACCCTTGGGGAAAAATTCATTTTTTATACCAAAAAAGATAAAAGATTTACTGTCAGATAGTTATCTTAGTTTTTTTGTTGCTCTAAGATAAGGTCTGGGCAGAAACTACTCACTATCTGAGATGGACAAACTTACTTGTTATGAGTATGAAGAGCCACCCCCAAGCGAGATTCTTGCAGCCACAAAAGAGATGCTGGATCGTTTAAATCACAACTGGGTTGATAAAGATGATCATTATCAATTGCTTATAAAATATTTTCAGCACTATCACAATATAGATTACAAAACCCAAGGGTGGGTTAACGGTTTGGCTGGCAGCTGGTTTAAAAAGAACCAAAAGCTCTACTTTCCATAATTATGGTTGGTCTATTTTTCCTGCTCTTTCAACAACTTTTGCAGTTTTAGAAGATCCTGCCAACCAGCACTTTTTTTACTTGGTGTTCGTAGATAATATGCAGGGTGAAAACTGGCAATTACCGGTATACCACGCCATGAAAAAGAGCTTTTACGGGCCTTGCCAACCGGGCCGTCATACCCCAAAAGACAGAGCAGAGCAAATTTACCCAAACAAAAAATTGCTTTAGGACGGATAATCTGTAACTGGTCAATGAGATAGTTCTGGCAGAGAGCAACCTCAGCTGGTAGTGGATTGCGGTTTCCTGGTGGTCGGCATTTCACAACGTTTGCTATGTATATATCCTGCCTGGAAAAACCAATTGCATGAAACATTTTATCTAGCAGTTTGCCAGAATCACCAACAAAAGGCTCACCTAGACGATCCTCTTCTGCCCCTGGCCCCTCACCGACAAATACTACGGGAGCAGTGGGACTACCAACCCCAAAAACCGCCTGCTTTCTGGTTAAATGCAGTTCGCAACGTGTACAGCTGGCAGTAATAGCTTGTAATTTTTCAAGTTGTTGGGGTCTATCTTTATGTTCAACAAAAGGTATAAGTGGCTCTTCAGCAGAGGATTTGAGAACACTGACTGGTTTTGCTGTTGGTGCTGATTTTGTGGTTTTTTTCTGTTTGCCAGGAGTGCTTGTTGGTATAGATTCCCTGGTGTTTCTGACAGTAGGAAGAGCTCCCCCACTTCTGGCAGAAATGGTAACTGGCAGGCCGGAATACTCCAAGCTATCGCCGGATAGAACATCTATCCCACTTAGCTGCCAATACTCTAAAGTAGCCACCAACTCGTCGCTATTTATCACTTATTACCTCTACCTGTTATAAATTACCCACGAATCATCATTGATATAACAACAATAGCACATTAATTTAGTGAACCAACCATCTATTTGAAGGATGCCAATATGACTACAGATTGTCTATTTTGTAAAATTGTCGCAAAAAATATCCCATCTACAATTATTTATGAAGATGAGCATGTTTTTGCTTTTGAGGATATTGCTCCCCAAGCTCCGGTTCATGTTCTTGTTATTCCCAAAAAACATATAGCTTCTCTGGATTTGGTAAAGGAGGAGGATCGGGAAACCATGGGAGTTGTCATGGAGAGAACAGCCCATATAGCACGAATGCTTAAAGTTAATGAAAAAGGCTACCGAACCATAATCAATACCAATGGTGATGGTGGTCAGGTGGTTTACCATATACATGTCCATATTTTAGGTGGAAAACCCATTGGAGCAATGGTCTCTAGGTGACATAGAGGTATTTTTTCTGTAGGCTTATACCTAGTAAATTTGTCAATGAGTGTCTCAAGTGAAAAAACGGGGGGTTGCTAATACCGTGGATAAAGAAGATCAAGATATAGCTGCCAATATTTTGGATCAATATGACCAAAATTTAAAGCTTTTCACTGACCTGAAAAATCGTGAAATGGGTCTGCTCACAAAGCTGATAAAAAGTAGTGGTATAGAAATACACGGCATCAAAGGAGAAGTTAAAAGGCGAGACAAAATACTCTCACCTTATTTAGCAATAGATCAACAGCCCCAAGATCTTAAAAAAATAGATGACTTAATTAAAATCCGCATTATAGTTTTTTTTGAAGATGATGTTGAAAAAGTATCCCATATAGTCAAGACGCAGTTTAATATCATACAGACCCATCTGATTGATCAACGTTCGGTCATGGATCCTGACCAGTTTGGATATGCAGCTCGACACTATCAGACAGAACCACTTGATAGACGCAGCAAACAGGTTGAATATCAACGGTTTAGGGGTATGCAAACACAGATTCAAGTTTTGTCCATGTTGCAGTATGCTTGGAGTGAAATCAACAATCATCTTGATAACCCCAACAAAAACATACTACCAATTAGAAGAAGACGGGCCTTTACCCGTCTGGCCTGTTTTTTAGAGTTGGCAGATGAGCAGCTTAACGACATAAAAAGCTTCATTAAACCAGACCGAAATGATGTACAAAATAACAGTTCCAAGGCGGATGGCCAGCAACGCCGCTCTACTAAGCCTACAGTAAATAAATCTCAAAATAGCGTTACAAAAGTTGATGAGCAAAATCAACAAAAATCACAAAACCAAGCAATAAAACTGGAAAAAGAGCCAACCATAAAAATACCTTTGAACCGGGATGAGCTGGCAAATTTTGTCGTAACCAACCCGGTCATCAACTCCATGGATCGTCATTTACAAAAAATCTATAATACAAAACTGCAATATCAAGATTTGGTTGTTGATCGACTGTTGGAGAGCATTATCTTTTTCCACTTTACCTCAACAGACCAATTGGAGTTAAAGCTACAAAAACATAAAGGTATTTCTTTAAAGTTGGCAACCCATATTTTTGGTAACCCAGAAGAAGAACATTATGAGTTTCTTCCAGTAGGTATATCTCTTTCTCTGCTATTTTTTGCCTTGGTTGCCAGCACTGGTAAGGCGGATCAGATAACCCAATACACACAATCTTACTCTTTTCTTAATGATGAGGCTAATATCGAGGTTCAAAATAACCTGTTGTCCTGGTATAAACAGGCGATGGGTTAAAATTGTTATCAACTACGGCTAAAACTTGACAAACAACAAAGCCCGAACTAACCTGTTAAACTTTTTAAGAACTAGCCAGGCTGGTTGTGGATCTGCTTTTTTGCAAATCCTCAACATCTGTGCACCGTTAACCGTTATTCCTTTAATTTCTGGTGTAAATGGCCCGTTATCCTGACAGTCTAATTGAAGAGATCCGGGAACGTGCTGATCTACTAGAGGTTATTGGACCATATGTTAAGTTAAAAAAAAACGGTGTAAACTGGTTGGGCCTTTGCCCGTTTCATAATGAAAAGACACCATCATTTAATGTTCGGCCCGATAAAGGCTTTTTTAAATGTTTTGGCTGTGGCAAGGGTGGTGATGCCTTCGAATTTTTAATACGAATTAAGGGTATAGAGTTTTTTGATGCAATTGAAGAGTTGGCAGGAATTGCCGGAATTCCGCTACCAGAGTTAGAAAAAGAGTCATCTGCACAAATCCAGGAAAAACAGCTTAAAGAAAAACTTAGGGAACGTATGACATCTGCTCTGGCGTTTTTTCGCCAGACATTGAAATCTCCCCGGGGTAAGCTGGCGCGTCAATATTTATCAGACCGCGGATTAAAACCAGAAACCATTGAAAAGTTCCAGCTCGGTTATGCACCACCTGGCTGGTCAAACCTGTTGGACCACTTTAAAACTCAAGAGCAGGCTGTCAAAGAACTAGAGATAGTAGGTTTGGCAACCAGCAAGAAAGATGGAGGAAACAAGTACGATAGATTCCGTGACCGGATTATCTTTCCAATTTTTGACCTAAAAGGGCAGTGTGTTGCCTTTGGAGGTCGCATATTGGGGCAAGGGGAACCAAAATACATCAACTCCCCTGAGACACCTCTCTATCACAAAGGAGATATACTCTACGGACTGAACAAAACCCAAGAGGCCATCCAAAAAGAGGAGAAGGTGCTGGTTGTTGAGGGCTACATGGATTTAATAGCCCTGGCAAACCACGGAATAAACAATGTTGTGGCAACTTTAGGTACTGCCATGACCCAAAACCATTTACGACTTCTCTGGCGACGAACCCAACGTGTTCTATTCTGTTTTGATGGAGATAGGGCTGGAGAAGATGCCGCTTGGCGGGCCTTGCAGATGGTTATTGATGGACTGCAAGCAGATAGAAGTGCTGAGTTTCTATTTCTTGCTAAAGGCGACGATCCTGACGAGGTGGTCAAGAGAGAGGGAGCTGATGGTTTTAGGGCTTTAACCAATAAAGCAACCCCCCTGATAGAGTTTTTAATCAGTCGGCTGGGGAACAACCTAAATCTAGATGGCCCAGAAGGTAGGGCTGCGTTGGTACATAGAGCACGCCCCCTACTTAACAAGGTAGGCGACCCTCTACTGAGGGAACTATATGCCGAGACAATAGGTCAACGGTTTAGCATTCCCCTACACTTGGTAGGGGCAAAATCGGCAAAACCCCTAGCAGTTTCACCTCCAAAATGGGGAGGGGCAAAGCCAAGTACTTCGCCAAGAAGAAAACCTTTTGTTCGACCAAACAGGCCAGAGCAAATTGTATCAGCAGGAAGAAATTATGAGCAACGCCTACTCTATCTTCTGCTTAGAAAACCTAGTCACATAGTGGCAAATGAAGACCGTTTAGGAGAGATAAAGTTAGAAAACCCTCAATTTGCCACATTATTAACCGATCTGATTGAGATGGACCAAGATCAGTTGGAGAAAGAGGGGTTTAATCCTGTACAACAACTTTCATCACTTCAGCTTATGGATGTTGCTGAAGCAATATTGCGAGATGAAGAGGAGGTAGAGCCAGAATCAGAACAGGATGAGCTGGATGGTTGCATGATAACTATCCAGATAAAGCAGACAAAACAAGAGCTTAAACAGGCCATTAACAGATTTGGCACAAATTCTAATAAGCAAGACTCAGATTATCTGCTTGGTTTAAAGATGGACTTAAAAAGGCTTCAACTAAGTAAAATAAGGTCGGTGCAGTCAAATTGATGCACAGACTCGATAACAACATCGAAAACATACGGATGATCCATAATGGGTGAGGATAGCAAATCAGACCACATGAAACAGCTCATCGAGCGCGGGAAAGAGCGTGGCTTTCTGACCTACGATGAGATAAATGATGCACTTCCTAGTAACTTTAACAAAGCTGATCAGATCGAGGGTGTGTATGCAAATTTGGATGATATGGGGATCAAGGTTACAGAAAAAGAGCTTATATTAGAAGATAGTATTCAAGATGATGCACTTAAATCAATAGTTTCAGATGATGTTGATGATGATGATGTAGAAGAAAGCGACGATGATGATAAAAGTCGACGCAAAGGTTTAGAATCGTCCATTGAGGATATTGATCTAGGAAAAACTGATGATCCGGTTCGTATGTACCTGCGTGAGATGGGATCCGTCGACCTTCTGACCCGTGAAGGCGAAATTGTAATAGCCAAACGTATTGAGGTTGGGCGTAATGGTATTTTAGAGGCTATTAGCGACTCGGCAATTACATTTCGCATCATAACCAAGCTATCAGAAAAAATTCTCGAAAATACCACTGTATTACGTGATATTATTGATATCCCGACTCCTCAGGTTGAAGAGCCTGGTGAAATAGATGATGAAGATCTAGCTTTGGCTGCTCTTGATATTGATGAAAAAGATATCATTGTCGAAGATGATATTGAAGATAGTGATGAAATTCCAGTAGTTGAAGTAAGTGACAGTGACAAATCACTTAACGAAGAAGATGATGAAAAAGATGATGAAAAAGATGATGAAAAAGATGATGAAAAAGATGATGATGACACTGAAAACCGTCTAGATGAAGATGAAGACGAAGATGATCTAGATGATGATTCTGATGATTTTGAGGCAAGAACTAACGATCAAATCAGAATGCAGGAGCTAAGAGAGAGAACCCAAGAGGTATTTGCCGAGGTTCTTAGTCTTTATGAGCAACTTAAAGAGAGTCGAGCAGAGTTAAATGAGGCTCAGCTGGCTAGCAATACAAAGCAAATTAAAAAGCTGCGTAAAAAATGCCAAGAGCAGAAAAAGCATATTGTTGAGGTAATGGGTGAGATTAAATTCTCCCAAAAACAAGTAGATAGAATTGTCTCAAGCATTAAAAGATATGTTGAACAAACCCGTAAGATTGAATTGCAAATCTTCCGTCTGTCCGGTGAAGCAGGAGTTGCGAAAAAATCATTTTTAAAAGAGTTTCCAGGTAATGAGGGTAGTCGTGAGTGGGTTGATGGTCTCAAAAAGCACTCTGCAAAATCATGGCGTAACTTCCATGGTTATGCAGACCAGCTCTATGTTCTTCAAGATGAACTGTTAAAAATTGAGAAAGAGTCGGGCCAGACCATTACCAAACTCAAGGCCACCAACAAATCCATTGTAAATGGCGAGAGAGATGCAGCTTGGGCGAAGAAGGAGATGGTTGAGGCCAATCTGCGTCTGGTAATTTCAATTGCCAAAAAATATACCAATCGTGGGCTACAGTTTTTGGATCTTATCCAAGAGGGCAACATCGGCCTTATGAAGGCGGTTGATAAATTTGAGTGGCGGCGTGGTTATAAGTTCTCCACATATGCAACTTGGTGGATCAGACAGGCGATTACGCGCTCCATTGCGGATCAGGCACGAACCATCAGAATTCCTGTGCATATGATTGAGACCATCAATAAGCTGGTACGAACCAGTCGTCAGATGGTACAGGAGATGGGACGAGAGCCAACACCAGAAGAGATTTCCGAGCGTATGAGCCTCTCACTGGAAAAGGTACGTAAGGTTTTAAAAATAGCCAAGGAGCCAATTTCTCTGGAAACACCAGTTGGTGATGAAGAGGATTCTCATCTTGGTGATTTTATCGAAGATAAATCCATGCTTTCTCCGTCGGAGTTAGCTATTATGTCCAATCTTCGTGATACAACAGGAAGAGTACTTAAAACCTTGACTGACCGTGAAGAAAATGTTTTAAGGATGCGGTTCGGTATTGGTATGCAGACTGACCACACCTTAGAAGAGGTCGGCAAACAGTTTCATGTAACAAGGGAGAGGATTAGGCAGATCGAGGCAAAAGCCCTAAGAAAACTACGCCACCCAACCAGATCAAGAAAACTAAGAAGTTTCCTAGAATCATAAAACCGGATTTCAATAGGAATAGGAAAAAAAGAAAAAAAATCAGCAATCAGGGCCCATAGCTCAGCGGTCAGAGCCGCCGGCTCATAACCGGCCGGTCCCAAGTTCGAATCTTGGTGGGCCCACCATTTACACTATGTAGTTGTTTTCTCAAGAAAAAAGCCATCCGCAAGGGTGGCTTTTTTTGTTGGAAATTGTCCAATGTTTCCAAGAGTTACGGAGTAACCGCCGAATAAACCCCATAGTTTAAATCCGTCTCCACATTCCTTGATAATGTTGGTTAAACCAACACACATTCAAGGCGAACAACAGTGGAGACATTACCAATGGATATGAATGACTTAACCAAAACACAACGTTTTTGGATTGCTCATGTTTTGCAGTTTGAGCAGGGGTATCATGGTACAGTGAAAGAGTACGCACTGGAGCATGGATTAGGAGTTAAAAATTGGTATTACTGGCGTGGATGGTGTCGAGTCAGAGGTATATTGCAGGACAGTTCATGTGAGAGCAGACCCTTATTCCAGCAATTGGCAATCAAGGATAATAGTGTTGCAAAACCCGAAACTAGTACAGCCCTAACAAGTGAGAAGTCCACTATATCAAACTTGCAATCT
>JADFZS010000140.1 GCA_015232405.1 Magnetococcales bacterium
CCCCAACAATGAATTTGCGGCACCATGTATTTTTTCTATATAATCAAGCTGTTTTGGGAATTGGTTTCCATTTCACCAATCCGTGCTGAAACCGGTGAGTTGACCAACTTTATAGCCGTCAAAGAGGATATTACCGCCCGCAAGCATTTGGAAAATAATCTGCAAAGTTTGCTCAAATCTTTGGATCAAAAGGTTGTTGAACGTACCAAGGAATATAAATTGGCGGTTCAGGAGGCGCACAGGGCAACCAAGTCTAAAAGTGAATTTTTGGCCAACATGAGCCATGAAATCCGCACGCCAATGAATGCGATCATTGGCATGGCTCACTTGGCAATGCAGACCGATCTATCGCCAAAACAGCTTGATTATATAGAAAAAATACATGGTGCCGCAAATTCATTGTTGGGGTTGATCAACGACATTTTGGACTTTTCCAAAATTGAAGCTGGCAAGCTGGAGGTGGAGTCGGCTCCCTTTGTTTTGAGTGAAGTATTGGATAGTGTCGTCACCCTTCTTTCAGATAAGGCCCGTGAAAAACGTCTGGAATTATTGATCCATACCGACCATAAGATTCCCGACGGACTGATGGGAGACTCGCTACGTTTGCGGCAGATTTTGACCAACTTAACCGCCAATGCCGTCAAGTTTACCGAAGAGGGCGAGGTGTTGATAAAAGCCGAGCTGTTGGATGAAAGTGTCGATAAGGTAAAGCTGCGGTTTGCAATTATTGATACCGGCATTGGCATGTCCAAAGAGCAACTAGCCAGACTGTTTCAACCATTCAGCCAATCCGACTCCTCGACTACCAGAAGATTTGGAGGAACCGGCTTGGGGTTGTCAATCAGCAAACAGTTGACAGAATTGATGGGTGGTCTAATTCAGGCCGAAAGCAAGTTGGACAAAGGCAGTCAATTTAGCGTTACCATCGCCTTTGGGGTCAATAAAGATATTGCCCCAGAAATAAAACTGGTTGATAAGAGCTATTTGGGGGCGCGGGTTTTGGTTGTTGATGATCGTTCCATAGCCTTGGAAATCATGCAGGGCATGGTGGAGGCCTTATCTTTTGATGTGCTGCTAGCCTCTTCCGGTGAGGAGGCTATAGAGACTATTTTGCGGATGGAGCAGGAAGCAAGGCCGGTCAAGCTGATATTGATGGATTGGAACATGCCCGGCATGGACGGCTTGGAAACGGCACGGCGCATCAAGGAGGATGCCAAAATTAAAGATGTTCCACACATCATAATGGTCACCAGCCTTGATCGGGAAGAGATGGTGCGGAGGGCTGGCGATATGGAGTTGGACGGATTTTTACAGAAGCCTTTGACATCCTCTATGCTGCAAGATGCGATTGCTAAAGCATTCAATAAAAATATTGTCTCAGTGCAAGCGATAAATAGCAGCAAGCTTGGCTTGGAAGCGGTGGCGCAAATTTGCGGTGCAAAGCTGCTATTGGTAGAGGATAACCCCATAAATCAGCAGGTAGCCAGGGAGTTGTTGGAGTTGGCCGGTATGCATGTTCAAATTGCCACCAATGGCATCGAAGCGGTGGCAGCAGTGGATGGTGGAACTTTTGATGCTGTTTTAATGGATATTCAAATGCCGATGATGGATGGTTATGCAGCCACCATGGAGATACGTAAAAGTATTACCGCTGACCATCTGCCTATCATTGCCATGACCGCCAACGCCATGACCGGAGATCGGGAAAAATGTTTGGATGCAGGTATGAACGATCACCTCTCCAAACCCATTGATCCTCATGAAATGTTTGCTTCACTAGCCAGATGGATTGCACCCAAACAAAATGGAGCCGGCATTCCAGCAGCACTATCTTTTTCAGCTCATTATGCGGCACAGGATCTGCCCACATTGCCTGAAGTGGATCTTGAGCAGGGGCTGTTTAGAGCTGGGGGCAATCTGACCCTTTATCAAGATTTGGTCAAAAGGTTTGTCAGGGATCATGGCGATGATGCCGTCAAGATTGCCGATGCTCTGTCCCGGAATGATCTGGAGTTGGCACAACGGTTGGCCCACTCTTTTAAAGGGGTATCCGGCAATATTGGTGCTGGGTCATTATATAACCTGGCTTCCAGTCTTGAAGCGGCCATTCGTGAGAATGATACGGCAGGCTTAAATGCGATCATGTCCCAATTTAATAAATCATCACACCGATTATTCAAAAACATTCCAATATTTCTTTCCCGCTTGGAAAATATGGATGTTTTGTTGGAGTCGACTGCAAGGGTTGCTCCTGATGAGCCTTTGCTGGAGAGTTTGCAGCGTCTTGCGGCAATGATCGACAGTGATGATGCCGAGGCTGTGCACTTTTTCCAAAATATTGTACGTACAACTTTGACAAATACTGTTCCCAAAGATAAATGGATCGGCCTTGAGGTGGCGTTGGATGAGTTTGATTATGATGCTGCCAGTGCGGAGTTGGAGCGTATAAAGGCAACATATTGCTTGCAGGCGGTCGATATTAATTAGTTTCACGTGACAATGATGCTGCCAAACAAAGTTACAAGCGAAATCTTGGGTTGTACCCAGTCGCGGCAGGTAGATAATTTTCCTGTACCCCTCCATTCAACCAAAATCAGGCAGGTGAACGTATATTTCCAGCTGCCATGATGGCCCCACCTAATAGATGATCGGTCATGATATGCCATATGATGAGTTATCAATACGAATTGCCATAGTGCTGGCAGCACTGGCATTGGATGGATATTTTGCTGAGGTCAGCCGTTTTCACCCGCTTGTGGGGTTTGGAAATGTTGCAATGCGATTGGAAGGGGTGCTAAATATAGCTTCAGATGATAAAACAAATTTGAAGGTTGCTTTGGTTTTTGGTGTAATATCTATAATCTTACTGTTGACGCCTATAATCATCGTCGCCTACTGGCTATCGACAGCAGATGATTGGGGGTTCGGGTTTCAATTGTTGATGCTCTATTTTGCTCTGGGCGGAGAGAGTCTCGCCCAGCATGGGCTTGCGGTCAAACAGGCTATGGACTCCGAAGGGTTGTCGGCAGCACGGCGGCAGGTCGGTTTTATGGTGAGCCGTGACAGTGCCGAGTTGGATGAATGTGCCGTGGCCCGTTCTGCGGTGGAGTCGGTGTTGGAAAATGGCTGCGATGCGGTTTTTGGGGCAATTTTTTGGTTTTTGTTGCTGGGTGGCGTGGGAGCGGTCCTCTATCGCTTGGTAAACACCCTTGATGCAATGTGGGGCTATCGCAATCACCGTTATCGTTATTTTGGTTGGGCGGCGGCCCGTTTTGACGATCTGCTCAACTATATACCGGCTCGTTTGACGGCTCTCACATATCTGTTGCTCGGCAACAGTCGCGGTGCCTATCGTTCCTGGTTGGGTTGCAGGAAGCGAAAAAGCCCAAATTCGACATTGGTAATGGCGGCAGGGGCGGGTGCTTTGCAAATCAGGCTGGGGGGTAGGACTGTTTATCAAGGTGTGGCTGTGGACAACCCAACCATGGGTGAAGGGGCGGCGGCGGAGATGGTGGATATTGAGCGGGCGGTATCTCTTTTGCGGCGGGGAGTGCTGTTGTGGGCCGGATTGCTATTGTTGATGGGAGTTTTGGATTTTGCTTAAACATGGTGGTGGCATAAGGGAGGCGGCGGTCAAGTTTGGTATACCGGCCAAGCAATGGTTGGATCTTTCTACCGGTATCAACCCATTGGGTTGGCAGATTCCCAAGATTCCCGATTCCTGTTGGCTGCGTCTGCCGGAGGAGGGGGATGGTTTGGAAAGGGCGGCGGCAAGCTATTATGGTAGCCGTTCCTTTTTGCCTATTGCCGGTTCTCAGGCGGCAATACAGGTTTTGCCACGTTTAAGAAAAAATTTTCGGGTCGCAATATTGTCTCCAACATATTCAGAGCATGCCCATGCCTGGGGAGAACCCCCTATCGGTTTCCATGAAGATAGCTATGGCAAATCCTTCATTGATAATGTCCATCAATTACCACTACAAGAGCTGGAAGAGACAATTGAGTTATATGACGTGGTTGTCGTGGTCAACCCAAATAACCCCACTGGCAGCATAATTAAAAAGGAAAGATTGTTGGCATGGTGTGATAGGCTGAAGAGTGCGTCACAACCATACGGTGGGATAAAATGGTTGATTGTTGATGAGGCTTTCATGGACACCACTCCTGATAACAGCCTTTTACCATATGTTGGTGAGCCTGGTTTGATCATCTTGAGATCGTTGGGAAAATTTTTTGGTTTGGCTGGGGCCAGGGTGGGCTTTATCTTTGCCTGGCAACAACTGTTGGACAATATTCGCGAGTTGCTGGGACCGTGGACCATCAGCGGCCCCTCCCGGTTGATTGCAACCATGGCGTTACAAGATAAAAGGTGGCACGAACAGACCATCTCCAGGCTTGAGGCAGCACAATCCCACCTGACGGAACGACTCGCCGACAAAGGTTTAAATCCCACATCGACACACCCACTTTTTCAATGGATTACCCTGCCGGAACCCGGAGGATTATTTAACCATCTGGCAAAGCAGGGTATTTTGATTCGCAACCTGGAAGCGCACGGTGGTGTCAGGTTGGGGTTGCCTGGCGTTGATAAAGAGTGGAAACGGTTGGAATCTGGTTTGACTGGTTGGCGGTGATGATGTAAGCCAGAGTGCCTGCTGTTGATTGATTGAAAAGCCAGAATCAAACATCTCTTATTGCTGTTTTCCTCCTCACACGTTTGCATTTATTGCCGCTGCTGACCGGTTACTGTTTAGCCAGGTACCGTTGCAAATCCTGACAACAGTTTATCTATATATGATTCAATCCTGGTGGAAACAAAATGAAGGTTTATTAACCAGAGTGATAAACTAAAACGCTGCAACAATCTTCAAATAATATTTTTATATCTTCAAGTAATTCGTGTATAATCACCTTTGTGAGGATTATTGTTATTTCAAGGTCACTTTCTGTTCATGGTGGATAGATAAAAGGGCTTGTCAGATAGGGGTTGATTATATGGAGGATATATTGAAAACACTGTTCGGGACTACCTCTCCGATAACTACATATGCTGTTATTGTTGCATTAATAGTTATGTTGTATGCTTATAATAAGGATAGGGTGAGCAGGCAAAATATTTTTGCCTTTAGCAACTTTGCTCACTATCTATTAGTTTTGACAGTTTTTTTTGGGGTAGTCAGATATTTATTTGAATCAACTCTTTCAGATGTTGTTGTCTTGTATCTGTTGGCTAGTTTGCCATATTTTTTGATCTTTTTTGTGAAATGGCTGGACAAAGAAGGAAAGGGGTGGGGGTATGAGTTGAAAAGTCGCCTTGATGACCCTGTAGGAGTGCTGTGTGAATCCAAGCTGGCAACATGTGTTGAACTCCCGGAAGGTAATCCAGAATCGGATGACTCAAGGCACCGCTTTGAAAACCTGATGAATATGCAAGGGGGTTTGCAAAGGTTGATGTTGAGAGAAAATCGGGAGCCTAATTATTATCATGAGAAAGGGCTTATGTGTTTTTTGGATAAAATTCTTGCAAAAAGTGGCACAGTTGAAATTTACCACAAAGATGATTTTCAGTTTATGTTGCACATATCAGATTTGAATCAAAGGTTGAAAACCAATACTGGGGAGTGGGATGAACAGTTGATCAAGGTGTTTTTGGAGGATCTTTGTGGTAGACGTATTTCAAAGATCTATAAGGAGGACATTATTCCCAGAGTCAGCAGTGATCAGTCGATTATTGATAGCTTCCAGATAATGGATGCCAGGGGGGTGTTGGCTGTCACCGGTTCGCCTGTCTCTTCTGGGCGTTCTTTTTCTTACAGTGGTTCTACCGAGCTTCAGGGGCTTGTGAAAAAAACAGCATTAACTGAAATGGTTATGCGTGCTGTACTCGCTTCACGCAAGATATAAGCATGCGATTATTATGTATTTAAATAACCTGCATGGAGAAAGTTAATGCCCGACAAGAAATGCATTACACCAATTGCTCCATCAATTATACTGTCAGGCAGAGCACTTCAAGCAAAATATGAAGAGCTTGAGCAAAAACTTTGTCCTGTCGATAATTTGGACGAATACTGCAAGTGTTGGGATTCGTCAAATAGAGAAAAGCTTGGTGTAGATTTTAGTAATCGTAAGATAATAGCCGCTGAACATGAACTTGCAGGTCGCCCCCTGATATGTAGCGGTTTTAGGGGGTCGGTTTTTTTTGCAGATCCTGATAGTAAAAAACTTGATCTATCACGCACCGACTTTCGTTGTGCGGATCTGTTTTGGGCTGATTTTCGCAATACCAACCTGGAGCATGCCAAGCTACAAAAAGCTACCGCTTCGTGCGCCAACTTTTATGGAGTCAAATTGGATGGGGCTGACCTTTCCCATGCCAAGCTGAGGAATGCCGACTTTCGCAGGGCAAGTCTGAAGGGTGTCAATTTTACCGGTGCCGATCTGGGAGGTGCCCTGTTTAAAAATTCTGTCCTTACCGGTGCAAACTTTCAAGGAGCTACGGGGCTGCAGTCATCCCATTTTTCGTGGGCTGATATTTCCGGCGTTCTTAATGTCGATATTCCTTATTGGGACAAAAAACTAGAGCGGGTTGATGAGATGGCCCGCAATGCCCGTTGGCTTTTCATGGCACTTTTGGTGACATGGTTGTTTATTGTTTTTGCTACAGCCACAATTTCAGACTGGAATTTGCTTTCCAGTGCAAAGATAACAAACCTGCCGTTTATATCCGCCGACATCAATTTGCGTGGGTTTGTCTTTATGGCCCCCACCGTATTGTTAAGTCTTTATCTATATTTTCATTTGTATTTGCTGCGTTTGTGGGAGGGATTGTCATTTCTGCCAAAAATATTTCCAGATGGAAGGCCAATTGTCCGTACCGTCTATCCATGGCTAGCCCTGGCATGGATGCAGTCCCTGACTGAAAAAATTGACGACGAGGATAGTTTTTCGCAACAAATATATAATGAAAGAAAGCCGGTTTTGAATGATATACAACTCATGATAGTAGGGCTTTTTTCATGGTGGGCACCGCCTTATACCTTGCTGATCCTTTGGATAAGATTTTTTCCTTTGCAAAACCCTTGGATAACTGCCTGGTTGTTGTTTTCTGCCGTGGCTGCTCTAATAATTGGCATTATATTTCATTATCAAGGCGACCGTATTATCTGTAACATTGTATATGATGGAAAGCCGCAGGATAATATTTTTCATGGTTTTTATCAAAAATGGCGGTATCGAGTAGGGCTTTTGTCAATATTTGTATTAGTCATGCTTTATGTCAGCGTTGGAGGTGTTTATGCTGTTGATAGGCATTTTTTAAATAAGAACATCAATATACAGGAGTCCCAAGCCTGCAAAATGGGTGGGCTGGTGTCTGTCGCAGGTCTTGGTGAAAATGATTGGTATGATCCCAGGATGAGTATTCCCTGGATCTTGTTGAATATTCCATTTTTACCAAGTTATTCAGTTTTTGCTGAGCTGGATGAGCAGTCAGCTTTTCATGATACTGAAGAGAAATTGATAAATATACTTGACAACGCCCATAGTAACAAAGCTGATAATCCAAAACATGCGGATAATTTTCACTATTTGGCAAGAAAAATTGTTGCTGAAATAAATAAACTCAGGGTAGTGGAGAGTCGTGGCATGTTTAGAAGGCGCAATTTTCGTTATGCCATTGCTCCACGAGCCAATTTTAGAGGTGCCAATCTTGAAGGAGCTGATCTGCGAGGGGCGTTTTTTCCTTCAGCTGACTTGAGAAACGCGATTCTCTCCGGTTCCTGTTTGGCGGGTGCCAGTCTGGAGGGAGCTCAATTTCAAGGTGCAGATTTGAGTAGGGTCAAGGCAATATTGAAATCTGGAAAAATCAGATTTACCAGCCTGTCAGATAAGGGTAGTTTTTCAACAGAAAGAGAAAATTGCTATAGAAATAACCAATCAAGGGATGATATAAAAAATATATGTACTGACTTCAGTTACTCAAATCTGGGAAATGCAAATTTTAAATCTTCCTTACTTGCCTCTGCAGTGTTTGACCATGCAAACCTGGACAAAGTTAATTTTAGCTATGCAGATCTCACAGGGGTTTATATAAGAAATGTGTATAAAAAGAAAGTATATCTATACGACAAAATGCTCAATGTGATTTCATATGCTTTGTTCAACCACGCTATTATGGCAGACTCTGTTATTGTGGCGAGAATAATTAAAAATCCTAGTTTTAAAAATAGCGAATTGGAAAGAACAGAGTTTGTAGTTGATCAGTTCATTGATCCAGATTTTTCTGGAGCAAAAATGTATAATACCCAGTTTCTTGATGAGTTATCAGCTAACTCTAAAAGCAAACTACCTGCAGTCCAGCCATCTAAATTTAGTAAGAATAATTTTGGAACGGGAGCTTCAAGAAATATATTTGAAAATCCAATTTTTGATGGGGCTATATTACGTAAAGTAAATTTCCGCCATGCTAAATTTCTTCCAATTAAGCCCCCATCTTTTAACGGAGCAGTTTTTTCAGATGTTAATTTTAATAAAAAAAATCTTTCGGAGGCCGACTTCTCTTTGGCTACATTCAAGGAAAATAACGAGTTCAACCAGACTGAGTTGGTTAATGCAGTATTGGATAACATTGAATTGGATTCTCCGGTTGACTGGTCAAATACAGTATTTGATAAAACTCGGATAAATATTAAAAGATTTCCAAACGATGTTGTGTCGCTTCAAAAAGCGATTGGTTTAAACTGTGATACAACGACGAGCATGGTTGATACTAGTAAAATTATTATGAATGATGAATCAAAAAAACTAATAAAGGAAAAGTTTAAATGTGATCTTTAGTTGGTTGTTTGCCCATCTGTTTAGTTTTGACTTGAAAAATTATTCATTAAGCAGTTGTGCAGGCCCATTGCGACTGCCGCCAAGCATTATGATTTGCCAGAGGGTCTCAGCAACCGTCCAGGTAGCCATCCAACCAATTACCAAAGAGTAAATCAGCACTTTTATGTCAATAGGCAACAGATTTAATTCACTGATTGGTAGATATTCCAGAAAGTTACCTGATACTACTAGATCACGGGCTATAAATAGAAGGATGGTATGCACAATCCCTATGGAACATAACGCTCCCAACCACGCTACCAACACACAAAGGAACAGTTGGCTAAAAAGCAAAAAATGTATGTCCTTAAAACGGAAGCCATTGGCCAATAACACTCCATAATCGCGGCGGCGATTATGGAGAATCAAGCCGATCTGTGACCATAGAACCACAAAAAGGAAGATCCCGAATATGGTGCCATATGGCGATTGAAAACCATCAATGATCTGATTTATAAAATCGAACCTGACCATGGCATCAAAATAGGCAGGATGAATGTAGAGAGCAGTTTGTGTACCTGCATCATGCTGTTCTTGCAGTTGTGCTGTGGTGAGTTTGCTAAGAAGATCGACAGCTTGCAAAATATTGGTCCGGTTTTCCACATAGGCCAATGCCCGGAAATATCCTCCCAGAGCCTGCACAACATCCAGCTTTGCCCAGTCTGTTTTTTTCCAACATTCTGACATTGGGTAGAAAGCATCATTTAGGGAGGCGCAATGCACTTTAAAAATTGAATCTGACTCAGGTTGAGGCGGGGATAATCTTTTGGCGTTGCCATAAAATGTCAATCCGGCATAAGTTTTATCTTTTTTTGTATGTGTCACCAAGTTGATCGCATTGGCATGGGCGCAGCCTGCAATACGGGATTGCAGTTGCGGAATGGGAAAATGTAAAGTGTCTCCTTCCCAGCTACCGGTGGTCATGCACTTGGTAAAACCTGACATGGTCGACTTGTCATTTTTCTCAGGTTTTTTTCGCAATATCAATTTTTTAATACGAAACAGATCGTTGCCTGGAGCTGTGGTTGGAAAAGAGATGTCGGGATTGTTGGCGGTCAATTTGATGGCGTGATAGGTGGATAGCGGTATTAGCATTACCACCCGTTCCAGAGAGATGATGGGCGTGTTATTCCATAATATTGAAAATCTATGCATCTCCCGGAAACCGCCAAGGTTGACACTGAGCCATATCCAACCGTTGGACAGGCATGCTAGAGGCTCAGTAAATTTTACCGGCTCCTGATCAAGAAGCACCTGTGTCAGTTCTGCTTCCAATGCCTTCCGGTATTGGTCGCAACGGAACTGTTTTGCAAAAACTGGGCGGTTGAGCAACACCTGCAAATAGGAATTGGATGCTTCATGGTCAGATATGTTTTGGTTCGCAACATTTTTTTCCCGCCAAAGGGGGTCGTTGGCCTGTACTGCCCAAACAACCGGCGCATTTTCTTTGTTGGAATAAGTTTTTTCGGCTGACCATCCCGGCAGGCTTACGTCTCGTGGTTCAACTTCTCGATATGGATAGATTGTCAAACCGCCAGAAAATTTTTTTTTTCCAAGCTGTTGAATTTTGCTGAGCATCTTGTTGTCTATTGCCGTACCATCAAGAATATTTGCTGCGACCCAAATAGGAACTCCGGCTCCCTGAACATACCCAAGGGATATGTCAACAAATCGATTCAAGACACCTTCCCGACTACTCCAAACCAGTAGAGCCAGGGTAAGCAGTAGGCATATCATTAACGAAAGCCACATAAAATCACGCTGTCCACCGCCCCCCTTATTGTTAAAACGAAAAGATCGGGACCATTCCAGCACTGTTAGTTTCAACAAATACATTGCATCAGCCTCTTTCGGGCACAGTTTGGTTCATGGCGGTTCTTTGTTGAGAAATAAACTCTCCCCAACCGGTCTCCAATTCAAGTTCAGCAATGGACAATTTTCCCCACTTACTGTTTTCATCCTCTTTTTTGTAGATTCCATTTGTGACATCCATAAATCGTGGATCTGATGAATAATGCGTCACCCAGATAAATCCTCTTTGGAATTTCGCTTCCAACACCCACTCTTTAATGGTTTTCAAGACCCTGATTCTGGCATTAAGGTCAAGATTTCCGGTTGGCTCATCAGCTATCAATACATTTGGGTTGGTAATCATGGCTTGAGCTAAAGCCACACGCTGCCTCTCACCGCCAGACAGTTGTACTGGAAACCGATTCATAAAGTCTGAAATTTTTTGTTGCTCATGCTTGGAAAAAACTTTTTCCAAGATGGCATATGCTCTCTGTTCGGCTTCAGTGATTGGGATATTTAAAAGTTGGAGTGGGTAGGTCAAGTTTTCCAGCACAGTCAGGCGTGGATAGAGATTGCTGTCTTGAAAAGCAAAACCAAAATATCTGGCTCTCAGGCTGGCAGCCTCTTTATCTGACAACCCGTTGGTGTTCCAGCATATCTCATGACCATTTGGAAAACGCCAGTTAACCTCACCTTTGGAAGGCCACATCAGTGCTGACATAAGATAGAGGAGAGTTGATTTGCCCACACCGCTCGGTCCAATTATTGGCCAGAAATTTTGAGGTACTGCGACGGGTGGGGGCATGTTGATGCCTGTTTTATAGTTTGTTTTTGGTTGTCCATCATTCAGGTACAGCATGGATGATTTTTTTTCAGGATGTCTATTATCCTGTGAGTCGGAATGTGCAATAGGATCCTGTTTTTCAATTTTGGCTTTATTTCCTGGAAATGAGAGGGTTAAGGAGATCGGGCAATTATTAAAAATATGAGCTTTGCGCCATGCTGCCTCAACATTATTTATGGTGCAACCCCACATAGTCATGGGATAAACCTCAGAGGTATCCAATAATAGCTGTCGTTATTATACTCACGTCGGTAGGAAAAATCTGAATTTGAAAGTTTGTTTGATGTCTCCTTGCGAATAAAGCGATATTTTTTGCCATTGATGTCCCAATTGCTGCATTGAGTGCCATCGGTTTCTTTCATTATAACCGAAAGTTTCTTTCTTGGGTTGGCATAGATGCTTTCCAATGTGTCATAGGTAAATTCCGCTCGACGAATCAGGCTTAGCAGGAAGCATGATTCACTGTTTTGAATTTTTTCGGTATCAACACCCAGAAGAAGATTGCCATAGAATCCGCTTTTTGCGATATTTTCACTCGGTTCTTCAACATTGCCCGCAGAGGAGCGCTTATTCAGATAGTCGGTTGTGTCCTCCTTGGTTTCTGCTCGTTGTGGGAGGTATAGGTTGTATTCCAGGCTTTTGGCCTTGATATCCAGAATTATTGCACGTTGTCTGGGTTTGCTATAACCGCTCAACCTTGACCTCTCTTCCTTATGCTCTTTAAGCCAGCCATCCAAGTTTTCGGCAGTAGTCAGTATGTCTCTCTCCCATTTGCCGACAAAGTTGGGATCTTTTTGCCTGTTGTTGTTCTCTTTACTATCTCTAGAGATGTAGACCTCCTGCCACCCCATGCGGTCAGACGTTTGACATTGGAAAAACAGGGGATACCCTTGCTGGCTGCATTCATTAAAATTTAGCTCTGTAAACAAAGGGCTTATATTTGTGGGACCGAGAGCAGACATATTTTTTGCTATAAGGTTGTTAACCTTGTCCAAGGCCGTACCGTCCATGATTAATTGCAGCCCGCTTGATAATTCTGCCTTTATAGAGTCGTCTACCCGAACCGCCAAGGTATTCAAAAAATTTGGCCATTTAT
>JADFZS010000141.1 GCA_015232405.1 Magnetococcales bacterium
GGTTTACAACTGAGCACCGATAGATTTTTTACTGCAACTTCAAGTGACAAAATTGCAAACTCAAGTGGCGGTTTACACTCAACTCAACTAGAGGCATCGATACAAGATACATAACCAAGCCTGGGAGTAGGTTTTTCAAACTACTCCCAGCTTTACACAAAACGCTTTTTACAAACATTTTTACATCACACACTTGCTTTAAAACCAAGTGACGAATTTCTAAAACCATGTGGCGGTTTACAACTGAGCACCGATAGATTTTTTACTGCAACTTCAAGTGACAAAATTGCAAACTCAAGTGGCGGTTTACATGAAGGGAGACACATGGTTTTAGAATTATGGGATTAGCTGGGATTTGGTGGGATATTTTGGGATATGCTCCGGGATTTGTTAGAGAAAATTGAGTTTTTGTGTTGTGGATGTGGGGCAGCGTTTGGTTTTAGAATTTTGGGGTTGTGTGGGTTTTGGTCACATGGTGTTAGAAAAACAATGGGAGCTTTTTGGCTCCTTTTTTATGGCTGCTTAACTGGTATTTAACTTCTTTAAAACTTTTAAGTTTTTCATTTAACAGTAAAGACAGCTTTTAAGTTAAATATTGATCTTTATAGTTAATGTTAACATCAAGAAATCATTAAAAATTAAGCGTCTTTTATTGTTCATAAAAAGAAAACTAACTGTAAAGACAATGCCCACGATATGGTTCCATGTTTACCTGCAAACATGGAACCATAGTGCCATGTTTATTTGTGTTGTTCCATGTTGGTAAAATATCTAATAAAAACAATCATAATTGTGTTTATACACTACTCGCTTTGTTGGTTGTAACATGGAACCTGCGCGTATCTTTCCGTTAAAAAAAAGCTCTTAGAAAACCTTCTGATTGTTATCTAAAGTACAGTAAAAAACAGACTTAGTTCTGTATAAAAGCAGAAGTCTGAAAAAAATAATTAACAAGCTAAATATTTTATAAGAATATCAATTGCTTGCTGCAAGCAAGCAGGGATAAAGTTCTCTCTCTAACTTCTGTACTAAGAATACCACTCGTTAAACCTCTCGAGTGGCAGTTGATACCACACGCATTCAAAAATATCACACAGCAATCTAACAGTATGAATATAAAGAAATATATCAACTATAATTTTAAAATTTCAAAAATAAGTGTGTGGTATATTCTTTTATACGCATAATAAGCATGGATAATCTTTTCCATGCAACACTTCACTTACTAAGAGTTGCATTTTGTCAAAATATCAAAAAACGAGCAACACTTCTAAAAATTAATTGTACTATTAATAGTTTGAGACTTTGTTACTGTGTAAAACATTAGGCACAAACAGTTGCTTAAATTAAGCAGGCTTTTTGTAGAATGTATAAGTATCTCAACCACTCTTTTAGTTTTTAGTTTGGTATATTTGCCAAACTTTCAATATCGCAATGCACTTGTTTGTATATTATTGAAAACATAAAAATAAATATTGTATACATCAAGAAAATAAAAAAAAGAAGTTTGGTATTTGTTTTACGCACTTTACATACTAAGTACGAACCTTGGTTCGCACTTAGTATTAAGGTTCGCAGTTATTAATTACCACAAATAAAACAATAACATGTATAACATTTTGATAGAATGTTACAAGCTAGAACTACGAACTTGCATGGTATAGAAAGTTCTAACGTGCATCTAATCATGATTAATACACAGCACAAAAAATAGCCATCAATTCTGAGATCAAACCAAGATGTTTAATTTCATTTTTGAAATCAAACTAAAATTTTGAAATGAACAAGTTATAAGTTAAATATATTAATACCTTGATGGTATTAACAATCCTAAACATGATTAATCTTTAATTTCATTTCAATTTAAAAATTCAACATGATGAAAATTTTCAATAAAAACATACTGATGAAGTTAAACACAACGAGATTTATTAATAAAAGAAGTTTTTCATTGCAATAAATCTCCAGTAGCAATTGATATTCAGGCTAAAATAAGCCATCTAGGTAATACAACTATCTGTTGTTAAAAGAGATGGCAATTTTGCGCTTACTAATTAATCATGATAAATAACCATTCTTTGCCCTTCAACAAACAATAGACATATGTCAGACCTACATAACTAATCAAATCGTGGTTAAATAACTGACAGTTGTCAGTATAAAAAACACTCTGTAAGCCAGTTGAGTTTGTCTCTGTGTTCGTTCATACCCTGCACTACTTAACTGGCTTAGGCTTGGAAAACTTTGAGGAACTAGATTCCCTGTTTTCAGGCTAGGCTTGGAGAGCGCCGAGGAACTAGATTCCCTGCTCTCCAAGCTAATCCAAATAATAGTTTAACAGGTAATGTAAAGAAAGATTACTACATTAAAGGGAAGTTAGTTTTATGCCAACGCCCACAACATGCACACAAAAAGGTAATCAAGATTCAGTTGAAAATCTAAGAAAAAAAGCTGAAAAGATTCAGGTTAAGATTGCTGAATATAAACACATTCTAAATAATATATTCACCCCAAAACCTAACTATTTACATGAGTTGAATGATATCAAAGAAAATATTCTAGTAGATATTGCTTTAGAAGAGGGGCGGTACTGCAAATCTGACTTGAACAAAATAGATGATGATATTTCAAAAGCAACTCAACAAGCCAAGAATGTTAGTGAATCAAAGAGAAAAGCAGCTGAAAACATACAACCAACAATAAATGCTCTGGAAAAAAAATTGCTATCTATCCAACAAGTGCTAGCGGATCAAAGTCTACCACAAAACAAATAATGTTATAGATTCTAAGTTATTGAGGAAGTATTTAATACCATGTCCAAACTTAATACAAAAACACCTAAAGCCTATCAAAAACTTGCTGAAAATCTTGAGAGAAAACAGCAGATCCATATTGAGGTTGGGCATCTTCATAATGAAATTCAAAAATCCAAAGATATCCTACAAGCAAAAAATAGTGATGCTTTGGAAATTTCTGGAAGTATCAACGGTTTGAGTGGAAATCCAACAGATGGTTTTCAAAATATTACTCATGATGAGCAGTATAAAAGGTTGAAATCAAACCTGGATAGCGTTCAACAAGCAATTAACAATGAAGAGTCAAGAAAGGCTGAACTAGTACAGGCTTTATCAGAGGCTGAAAAGGAACTGGCTGGATTAGGATGTAGGGTTACAGATCAAAATTTAATTTCCCATCAAGAAGCTATTACAAAAGCAGAGAAGCTTGTTGCAGAAGTTCAAACTAAAATTGCTGAACAGGAGCAATCTTACAAAAAAGCTATAACTGCCAAACCAAATCCTTTACCTGAACTCACAGATCGCAAAGAAAGGATTCTAGCTGCTCTTGCCATGGAAGGCGGTCAATGCAAACAGGCTGACTTAGAGCAAGTTGTAGAAGATATTAAGGATGCTACTGAGCAAACCACAGTAGAATCTACCACAAAGGTAGATACAGCAAAAAACATACAACCAACTATAAAAAAAGCTAAGACTGTCAAACCAGATCCTTTATCTGAACTCACAGATCACAAAGAAAGGAATGTAGCTGATTTTACCATGGATGGTGGTCAATACAATCAGGCTGACTTGGAACAAATAGAGATAGATATTCAGGCTGCTACTGAACAAGCAAAAAAAGATGCCGCCTTAAGGGTTGAATCAGTAAAAAATATACAGCCAACAATAAACGGCTTGAAAAAACACTTGCAATCCATCCAAGGAGATCTACAACACCTACACAACCTCACTCCTCAGTTAATTGAACAGTTTTTGAAGTCTGAAGCAGAGAAAACAGCTACTGAATATTCTCAACTTGCAGCCAAAACCACGAATAAACTCAAACGGTTGTCTGTTTTGCAAAAAATGTTGACTAATAATGGAGACAAAGGTTGCCTCAAATTCCTGCCCTACTCTTTCAGTGAGACTATGCTTCCAATCATTCAAGTAGGAAATTCTCCCCATATGGAAAAATTTTGCCATAGAGATAATGTGTTTTTTACGGCTGATCTGTGGAAATGTGGCACAACAGAAATTGAAGCTGAACTAGTGCTTTTTAAAGGTAGAGGTATAACATGCCTGTAAATAACTCAGGACCAATCCAAATATTTAGAACTGGCAATCACACTGCTATGAATGGTGCATCATTGGCTTTTTCTCGTTCTGATTTGGAGGCTACTGTTAACGCTTATAACACCAAACATCATGAGGCCCCTTTGGTGGTCGGTCATCCTTCTACTAATGATCCTGCTTACGGCTGGGTAAAATCTCTTTTCTTAAATAATGAAGGAGTATTAGAGGCAACACCACATCAAGTAGATACAGATTTTGTTGAGATGGTTAAGAATGGTAAATTCAAGAAAGTTTCCGCCTCTTTTTATTCTCCAAACTCCCCTGGCAACCCAACCCCAGGAATTTATTATTTGCGACATGTTGGTTTCCTTGGCGCACAACCACCAGCAGTTAAAGGTTTGCGCTCCCCTTCATTTGCAGATAATGAAAGAGGAATTGTAACGATTGCAGCTCCAAATAGTTTTGAAATCCCTAAAAGTTGGAATGTTGATCAAGATAGTCTGGAACTACACCAGAAAATACTAGCCTATGCTGAACAGAATGGGGTCGATTATACCACAGCTGTTTCAGCTTTTACGGAAAAAGAGCCAAGCGTACCTTCTGGTTATGTTATTGATCAAAACCAAGTGGAACTACACCAGAAAATACTAGCCTATGCTGAACAGAATGAAGTTGATTATACCACAGCAGCAATGGCTTGTAGCTAAAACTCTGAGATAAGTTATTGCTCCCATGGAGAGGGAAAAATGTTAGATCCCAATTTTTCAATTAATGATTTGCCAAAATCAATGCAAACTATTGCAAGTTTAACTAGCGTTGATGCTGCTCTAAATCTTGCTAAAAAATTTGGTGGTTTAGGTCTTGTCTATATTCCCATGAGAATGAAAGATAGTCATCATTTAGTTGATGTTATCGGGAATGATGCAACTGAAATTCTTATCAGTGAACTCAAAGGAGAAAGGCTGGATATACCAAAACTATCTCACTTAAAAAGAAAATTCCGTAACAGCCAAATCATTCTAGATCATGATAAAGGATTGAGCGTAAAAGAATTGGTAGTTAAGTATGATTTATGTGCAAGGCAAATCTATAGAGTTTTAAATAACGAATGACTCAGGAGGCAAACAAAAAACCTCTACCTATCCCTTTAAAAAAAGCACTTACAGAAGAGGAAGGTGATATAGCACGTTTTGACGAATGCACTTATTACTTTCAGTGTCTAGGTAGGGGGGTTAGATTCTGGAGGTGTTCTTTAGACTGTCCTTACTATTTAGCACCGGAAGATCGGCCACAGGAGAGTTTACATAGGAAAAGTGTTGATGGTGAAGTAAGGTTAATGAAGGAGCTTTTCCCTAATTACTTTATCATTAAGAAAAAGAAAAAAGATATGCAAAGAAATAAAAAAGGTGATCAAGAGGCTTTTAAGCGCTTTTTTGATTCTTCTAATGGTTAGGGTGTAGGAAATATGCAAAAGTGCGATACAGAAAGATTTAAACGCATTTTAAACACATATTTAAGTGAATGCTAGAAGCTTATTCCATAGATGGGGATTGAGAACGACATAATGTCGTTCTCAACGTTAGAGTAATCCTACAAACAAAAAGATTTCGTTTGTAGTTTTTGTTTTAGACTGAAAACGATATTGTGTCGTTTTCAGTTCTACTCCCCCCCTACAAACGACATAATGTCGTTTGCAGAACTAAGCTAAAATGAAAACGACATTATGTCGTTTTCAATCAGTCCTTAAGAAGGACATTATGCTCTTTGCAGTTTTTATCATAATTTTGATTAAGAAATTATTTGTTCACGATGTCTTAGGAAGCCAGCAAACGCGATAATTTCATTTACTGGTGTTAGGTGTAGCTGAAAAGGGCATTATGCCCTTTTCAATCTAAATTGTTTACAGAAGAGTGGTATGTTGCCCATTTTCTAGGCTTGTAACATAGCATCTTTTAATTATTAATATTGAAAAATGTATCTTGTTGTTACTGTAACCTATAGGTTTGAAAGAATTATTCTATACCCTGTTTAATATAGTAAGTTATTCAAAAGTGGAAAAGTTGAGCATCAAAAACAAAAAGCTTTTAAAAAGTCCACACAATCGTTATTATGGATGTGGGCTTCATAACCCATTAAAGGCGGCAAACACCTATATTCCGTCAAAGGTGTTTTTTTATGCCCGGTTCCCAACGGTAAAATGAATATTTTTGCCGGGAGACGGCGGCATATGTCCAAGGTTTACCTAAAAGTCGTCGTGCTGTTCCTTTAACAGTTATGAACTCCCGGCTCCCCTTCAATGGTGAAGGGGAGTAAATGCCTTCATAAGCATAAAGGAGATTCACCATGGTACAGTTCAGGCGAAATTTCGACTTAGACCCCGTAGACGCATTAAACGATGTAAATCATACCATTAAAGCGATAGCTGGCCTTATTGATGGTTGTAATGGAGATTTGCATCATATGAATGAAGATTCTCTCGCTGGCCTAACGGTCATTTTTAGTGCGGTTACTGATACAATCCAAGATTGTGTTCAAGAAATATCTGAAACAACTGTTGAGCCAATAAAATCATATGAAGATGGTTATGATAAGGGGTATTTAGATGGTTTTAAAGATGGGGTCAAAGATAGTGCAAAAGAGCTAGCTGCTCTTAAACAAGATGTTGGAACTATTCAAGAAGTCAAAAAAGGAGATAATGAAGTTCTTAAAGCTAAAGAACCATGCCCCATTAAAGATTCTGATACACCACTTATAGTTAAATGTGAAGACTCTGAGCTTAACACTCCCGATCCCCTTGAGGATTCAGATACACCCTTGGTCGTTAATGGCTAAAGACCAGTAAAAGTAGGCTACTTATAGATAGCTTATTATTTCTGAATTTTTTGATTAAGGAGTTAGGCCATGAACAAAAACCTGCAAATGGCCCTTATGGTGTCAGTCCCACTAGAAGGGTGGGAATCTATTAATAGGCGAGTTCGTTATCTTGAGGCTTTACTTGCTCAAGTTCTTAACAATAATGAGGGTATAAAAGAATGGTACAGCAGCACCGAGCTGGCAAGTCTTAAACTTATCGGATTACCAGAAAAAAGAGCCGGAATTACAAGGATGGCTGGCAAGAAAAACTGGACTAGAAGGGTAGTAAAAGGACGGGGAACGCCTTTTTTTGAGTACCATTATACCTCCTTACCAGAAAAAGCATTTAATGAACTGATAGAGTGGATCTACTCAAATCCAGCTAAGGAAGTTAAGACAAAACATAGTATTATACCTGTTGTTCCTCCCTTAATAGAAGAACCACAAGAAATAAAGGTGGATTACTCCACTAGGCAATGGATGTTGCCCTTAATGAGAGTCATTAAAGGTGGGAATGTTAAAACTCTTGGAGATGTAGTAAAAAAACTGCCTGAATATCTGGATAATGAAATTGAGCAACCAACTGGACATGAAATCGAAGAGGCCTTGCGTGAAATAGGTGTTATTGCAAATAAATAACTCAATTTAAGGAATGAGGTAAAACATGAAAATCAAAGATGCTCCAATTACTGATAGAAGCGAGCAAGTGGCTGTCTCTGAGATACAGCACGGATGTTTGTTTCTTGGGGTGTCAGAGTGGTTTGTCCCGACTGATGTGTATGGAATGTATGGGTTTCCTTTGGATCGGAGTAATTTTAACAAAATGGTAAAAAGGAAAAACTGGCGCAACCCAGAATTGCAAAACAAAATTTGGCGCAGACGCATAGGCCGGGGTGGTGGCTATGAATACCATTTTACCCTAATCCCAATAATTGGAAGGGTAAAATGGTTGAAGGAGAAGATTGACGCAAAAACCATACAAGAAAATATAAGAGCTACACCCGAGATTCAACACTTGGAAGCCTGGACCTTTTATGCTAACCAGTCTGAAAAGTGTAAGAAGGCAGCAAAGAAACGGCTATCCGCAATCATGGCATTAGAAGCTTTGGTTTGTACTGTTGGTGGCCAGGATGTGGGTTTTGCAAACTCCTTGATTGCCAAAAACTATAAAGTCAGTAAATCCAGCCTCTATAATTGGCAGGCCAGATTGCATGGGAAACCAAGAGAGGATCGTCTAGCATATTTAGTGGACCAATATACTAGACGGAATAGCTATTAACTCAATACAGCCTTATAATTGAATGTTAAAAAAATCTACAGAACCAAAAAACCAGCAATTTCGGACTAGGAAAACACCACCAACACCTTTAGAAGTTAATGATGAGAAATCTTTAAAAATGCGTAAGGAATGGTTGCGACTCAACCATAAGTCCAAAACAAAATTTTTGAGGGAAGTTATGGAATAAAAAGCTTTCGGCAAGGCTATTGTAGGGTTTGGCACTAGTGGTGATTGGTTGCGACTCGACAAACAAACACGAGAGAGCTTCCTTAAAAACATGATTGATAAAGAAGCCTTTCAGGAGGTTGTTGCAGGGATCGTTGCCAATGGGGATTGGTTAAAGTTTGATAACTAGACACAGGTGAACTTCCTGAAAAGCCTGTTACATGAGGGAGAATTTGAATCCGTAAGCGATATGGTGGCCGGACTCGCTGCCAATACAGGGCGACCACAAGTTAAGCACTAAAAGCTATTTTATCTAGAGCCAAAAAAGGCTCGGTTGTGACGTCTCTACAAATACGTCAAATTTTATGAATTATCTTTGTCTAGTGTGAGGCAGAATGTTTCTAGTATACTCCAAACAAAATAAATAGGAAAACCAATGTCTGACTTTAAAAAACCACCAACTTATCAAGAAACCTTTGACCGTTGCCCTAAAGGATATTGGTTTTGGGTGCTATCCTGGTATCTGGCACCTATTGAATGGCTCCTCAACTGGTTCTATTACCTTGTTAAAAAATGGGCAACTCTTCAGTTTCTTCTCGAATTCGCTGCTGCGTTTGCTATTGTCGTAGGTGTTTATGGACTTTGGGTTGATATGTATGATCGACAAGAAGAGCGCAAAGACCGACAAGAACATCGTAAAGATCGACAAGAAGAGCGCAAAGACCGACTGGTGGAACGGGAGATTCGTAAAGCCAACCTTCTAGCTCAGGTGGTTGAGTTAGCGTCAAGAGGAGATAATTCTCGAGAAACTGTAGGTTTAACCCTTAGAAAAATACTACCAATATTGGTCAAAGAAAACGTTTCCTTGCAGTGGATCAAACTAGAACACGCAAAATTATTTAAAGTCGATCTCCATGGAGCAGACCTACAATATGCTGATTTCTATAAGGCTAATCTCCAGGGAGCTGATCTCCAGGGAGCTGATCTCAGGAATGCCTGGCTCCAAGGGACTACTCTCAGCGGAGCTAATCTCCAGGGAGCTGATCTCCGGGGAGCCAAACTCCAGAGGAACCTAGAGCCATTGGGCTTGAGAACTAGCCTCATAAAAGCTAACCTCCAAGGAGCCGACCTCAGGGACGCTTGGCTCCATCAGGCTGATTTCGATAGGGCGAATCTACAGGGGGCAAATCTCCAAGGGGCTATATTCAGAGGAGCTATTCTCCAGGGAGCCGATCTCTATGGGGTGTCTGCACGTGGGGCCAATTTCTATCATGCTAACCTCCGGAGAGCCAATTTTGAGGAGGCAAATCTCCAAGAGGCAAACCTCAAACAGGCCTATTTCCAAGATGCTAAACTTACAAACGCTAATATCAGTGGTGCTAACTTTAAGGATGCTAAAAACATAAGCGAAGAACAAATCGTTAGTGCCTGCGCTAATCCAAACAATCCACCAATAGGTCTGCCCTCTAGGTTCAAAATGCCATCCCCTTGTCCAAAAGAGAATCAGCCTTCCGATCCTTAAATATATTTGGATACATTTACAGGCATGGTATATGATGGCTAAAATCAGTGTGAATTATGACTAGGAAAATATGGTTTTTATGAGATGAAAAACCGGGTAATTTTCAACCTAGAGCGCAAATACAAAAAAAGTGCAAGAAATAGAGCTAAAATAGAATTATTGCACCAAAGTGTTTACATTTTTTTCTGCTTTAAATCCATGTGACAAAATTCTAAAACCATGTGTCGGCTTACATTATTTATTCCTAGAAAATCCTTTTTTCTCAAATTCGCTGTTTTTCCACCTCCCCAACTCCACTTTAGAAGCTCCGACTTTAAATCTAACATGTCTTTATAGTTGGAACAGTGCTTCAACCCAGTTCCTTCTTGAGAATTTCAGGAACTGCAACCATTTTTCGCAGATACTTGCCCTCTTTTGTCGAATATTCAAATTTTTCTAATCTAGCTTTAGGATCAATAGGTCCAGAATGACTAGTATGTTTCGATAAAAACCAATTCAGTTCATTTTCAGCCATTCTTATCCCCTCTATGAACAAGGCCATTGGATCCTTACCTTCTCTGCGCAGTCGTTTAAATACCCCCCCAGGTGCTGATCCTGTAGCTAATTTGTTCATCAGAACACCGGCATATGCTACTGATTCGATGAAACGAATATGAGGAGGAGGATATTTGAAGCACTTTGGAGTCCATGACATTCCGAGAAAAAAGTGTCCCAATGCTGTAATCCAGGGAAGGAACGGATTTCTTAAGTTTCCATTATCCATCTGTTCGAAGAGACCAGATTCATCGAATAGCAAAATCCAAGAATAAAGTGACATGCGTGCACCATGGCGATCATCGTGGAGTTCGTTGGATTTTTTGTAAGCATTGATTACCTTGTTGGGTAACCAGGGTTTTATCTTGAAACCTTCATATTTTAAAACATCTTTTTTTATTGCATGCCCAGCTTCATGTCCTACCAAAAATGAAGTATTGCCATTGTTTGATAAGCTATCTTACCTTCGAAATCATCATTCTGTGGCTGAACATCCACTAGGTTTGTTCGTGTGCTCAAATCTTCAGAATGATTCTGGGCTTTAAATTTTTCAACAAACTCCATACCCTCAAGAAGCTTTGTTACGGTTCCTATAGTAATCCCAATGATTGTTGAATACCCAGTTCCTGTTGAGGTGGCAGCCCAGATATCCTCCTAATCTATACAGACCAAATGACAAGGATCTTTTGGGACCATAGCTTTAAGTTCGGGATGGTTCTGGTAAGCTTGCAGATTGTTTTCAAAAAGCTTGAAAGTACTCACCACAAGGTAGGATGCTGGTTGACCGCATGAAAAAATATCAATCTTGCGTCCCACATCCTCAAAAGTGTCTGTGTATGGTCTTGGTGATTGAAAATTAAATCTCTTCACGATACACCCTATTACTGCCTCGACTGTCAGATTGAGAATAGTCTATTACAAATTATCAATCAATTTGCGGGTTCTTGCTGCCCTATTTTCGCATTAACTCAGGGAACTTTTGAGGGTCAAAACGTGATTTACCGTCCTTATCCATATCCCAGATATTGTAGAGTGCCTTGGATTCAATTGGCTCCACGCCACCAGCCAATCGTATCCGGTTGGCTCGGCGTACCTTACGGTTTCCTGCTCGCTTGTCCTGTTTTTCAGAGGTAGCTGTGGTGTTTCCACAAAACGGTATTTTTCGGCGTGAATGGCTCATAGAAAACAAGTGGCGTACTTATCGGTCGTTTTCACAATTAGCCTGACATAACGGCCTGTTTCAATACCGTTTCAGGAACCGTCACCGGCAACAGACCATCGGCCTTGGCATCCAGGATGGTAATCTGACCAATACCCTTAGCTGTCATGCCGACGTTGACATTCCAACCATAGGAAATATCCTGTTCCACAAGATCATCACTGAAACGAATAAACAAGATATCCTCTTTTTCGTCATAATCGATCTTCATGATTTTATCTCCTCTAACTTCCACTTGTGCATAACTGTCTTGATTACGATAGCATCTTCCAAAACAACTGCTGCACATATCAGGTTGTCATCCCGATCAGGGTATCCTTTACTCAACCATAAGCTGCGTTCATTCTTAAATTTTTTCTCACCAGTCTCTATAATGTCTACTACCATCTGAATATTAATTCCTCGTTCAGCCATTCGAGCTTGGGCATGATCGGTCAATATTACTTGCTGTTTAAATCGTTTACTATACCATTCATTCATTTACTGGCCTTTTTTCTGATATCAACCACATCTCCCTCAGGCAGCATCCCACCAGCCGACAGCATGGCCGTAGCGACCTTCTCCACCGAATCTATGTTTAGTCTAACATAAATGGCAGTTGTCGCTACATTTTTATGGTTCAACGTCTTACCGATTATAGATAGATTGGCTCCAGTAGCCGCCTGCCAACTTCCCAGAGATCGGCGCAGATCATGAGTACGAACATTTGCAAGGCCAGCCCTTTGTTTCAACCTCTTCCACCCCTTTTTAGGCTCGACTAAATGCCCGGTTTTCCCACGCCCAGGGAATACCAACTCATTATCACTGTTTTCCTTGCGTTCCATGAGGATCGTAACTGAACTTTCTACGAAATTAATGCTTGTATTTCTTTAAAATCAGTATATTACAGCATTATTTTCTTGTTTTTGTGG
>JADFZS010000142.1 GCA_015232405.1 Magnetococcales bacterium
CGTAGGAATCACACGACCCATTTTGAGGGCTTTTTCCGACAACTCGACACGAACCGCATCGTTGGATGCTTTTTTCGCTTTTTGTGAGGTGTCGACATTGCCCTCATGGTTACGTTGATCCACTGTTCGAAAGATTTTCTCGGAGTTTTTTTGTGAACGTTGTCCGAGACCTACCTCAGCCGCTTCAGCGCGTCCACTGTTCCGAGGGCCAAATGAAGATGGTGTTTCAGAGGTTTTTCCAATTCTTTTGCGTAGGTTTCGGAGACGCTTAAGTCGTTCAATTCGTAAGACTTTCTTTCGGTTTATAGAACAACAAACCAGCCATCAACCTCCTCATTTTCAATCTTTGGGGCCAAGGGCTCTTAAAAAAATGGTGTGGGAGGTAGATCGTCGTTTGTCAGATATATGCAGAAATTTTGATTACCTTTTTCAATTAACACCAGTCAACACACATAGTGCTTGGTTGGTATTTCAAAAAAGTGGTTTTCAAAAAGATCCAGATTTTGTTTACCGACCACTACCATGCGATGTCACTGGGTTAAAAAGGAAGCTTTTTCAGATTCCTGTGGAGCAAGTTGAAGATCCTGCATTATCTTTTCTATTTCTAGAAAAGCAGGAAGAGTTGGATAGAATGATTAACCTTATGGGTGATCGAAATACTTCTCGTTTCATTCATGAGAGTATTCAGGTGTTTGGAAATGTGGATAATGAGTTGGAAAAACTGGCCCAATCCATATTGCAACAAGTTCCAGCAAGAACCAGAACTCCTAGGTCTAGATCTGTTCCAGCACATGAGCTAGCAATGTATGCTGAGGAGGAGATTCGCCATTATAGAGGTCTTAATCCTGGTTTTTTGGTTTCAGCACAGATAAGAGAGGATCTACCAAATGGTTTTTTGGTTTCAAAGGGTGAGTTGTTTATAGGCAATAAAACCAAGCTCCCTTCACACCGTGTGGAAGCTCTTCTACAGCATGAGATCGGCGTTCATCTGTTGACTTGGTTTAATGGGCAGACTCAACCTTTCAAGTTGCTGAGTCATGGCTTAGCTGGATATGAAGAGTTACAGGAAGGGTTGGCAGTGCTGGCAGAGTACCTAGTTGGAGGGTTGGTTAGTTCACGTCTTCGAGTTTTAGCTGCTCGAGTTATCGCAGTCCGGGCTATAGTTTCTGGGGCTGAGTTTATTGATGTATTTAATATGCTACATTATGATCATGGATTTTCCCGGCAAGTTGCATTTCATATAGCTATGCGAGTATGCCGTGGTGGAGGTTTAACAAAAGATCTTGTTTATTTACGAGGATTGGATTGGTTACTCAAATATCTGAGCAATGGAGGTGATATTGAACCTCTTTGGATTGGAAAAGTAGGTTATCGACATATTCCGTTTATTCAGGAGCTTCGATGGAGAAAAGTTCTAAATTCTGCACCATTAACTCCCAGGTTCATGCATGAACTAAGAGCAAGGGAAAGAATGGAAAAAATTCGCTCAGGAATGAGTGTTATCGATTTAATTAATTCATAAGGGAGAATAAAAATGAAGCTCGGATTTGTAATCAATAATATTAAGACGGAAGAAGTTGGATATACAACTACACGTTTGGCTATGACTGCCACCAATAAGGGGCATGAAGTTTGGTATATTTCTCCAGGTGATTATACCTATGCGAGTGATGATAAGCTTTATGCTGAAGCTGTAGGGCCTTCCAAGGAAGGGGGGTATAAAACTACCAAAGCCTTTATAGCAGACGTTCAAAGTACCAAAGCACGTAAAGGGCGGATTTGCGCTTCGGATTTGGATATAATTATGTTGCGTAATGATCCTGCTGGTGAAGAAGGAGGTGGCCGTGCCTGGGCTAGTAGTGGAGCGATTCAGTTCGGGCGTGTTGCAGTTTCACATGGTGTGGTCGTTCTTAATGACCCAAGTAGTTTGGGGCGGGCTATGAACAAGATGTACCTTCAGCTTTTTCCAGAAGAGGTTCGTCCTAAGACTTTGATAACTAGAAACAAAAATGAAATCCGATCTTTTGCCAAGGAGATGGGAGGAACAATTGTTTTAAAACCATTGCAGGGTTCTGGAGGACAAGGTGTTTTCCTGCTCCGTAAAAGTGATATATCCAACCTGAACCAGATGGTAGAAGCAATCAGCCGTGATGGATATGTTATTGCTCAGGAATATCTACCAGCGGCAGCTGATGGAGATACAAGGTTATTCATGATGAACGGTTATCCTCTGCGTTATAAAGGAAAACTAGCTGCTTTCCGTAGAGTTAATTCAGGTGGTGATATCCGCTCTAACCTCCATGCAGGTGGGAAAAAAATGCAAGCAGAAATAACTGATGCCATGTTACATGTTGCTGAGGTAGTTCGGCCTAAGTTGGTTCAAGACGGCATGTTCTTAGTTGGCTTAGATATTGTTGGCGACAAACTTATGGAGATCAACGTCTTTAGTCCTGGAGGTTTGGGTAGTGCTCAAACCTTTGAAAATGTCAACTTTAGTATTCCTGTAATTGAAGCCTTGGAGCGTAAAGTTGAATATATGAAATTTTATCGTCGTAACTTTGATAATTTGGAAATGGCAACCCTTTAGAGTCTGAGTTGTTTAATATAGAGTAACCAAAGTCGAACTATTAGGTTCCTTACTGACCATATTCTACTATTGATTAGGTTAAATTTTTGGATGCATTGTTATGAAAGGTAAATTGTCATTATGGTTGTTGGCTTTTTTTACATCATTGAGTACTTGTTCTTATGCATATTCACATGAATCCGACCTTCCAGTAGTAGGCTATGTTGAAAAGGTAAAAATTTTTCTTTCATCAGAAAATATTGTTATTAAAGCAAAAATAGATACTGGTGCAAAAACCTCATCATTGGATGTGGATTCACTATCTTTTTTTACTCGTTCAGATGAGGATTGGGTGCGATTTACTGTGACGGATGATGATGGAGAATCGATTAAATTATCCCTTCCAGTTGAGCGTAGTACTAGAATACGTAGGGCAGGGGCTAGGAAAGATGAGCGACCAGTTGTAAAACTTGGGCTTTGTTTAGGGAAATATTATAAAGAGGGAGAGGTTAACCTATCAGAGCGAGAGGGTATGAACTACCCTATGCTTATTGGGCGACGTTTTTTGTCTAAGTCGTATATAGTGGATTCTTCTCGAAAATTCATGCAAAAAAAACCCAAGTGTAAAAAACGGGAGTAGATTAAATGAGCAAGCGGCACCTGTATATATTAACTACAATTCTCTTACTTGCAGGGGCTGGACTGTTTGCTGCTAAGCTATTGATCTTTGGCCTTCCTCTTACTCCTCAAAAAAAATTAAATTTATGGGAGGTTGAGGCGCATATAAACTTTATAGGTAGAGGAGGTCCTGTAAAGGTTTCGCAGATCTTACCTCAAACTCAACGTAGGTACTCTATAGTTGACCAAGGATTTGTCTCTCCAGGATATGGTCTGTCAACTACTTATGAAAAACCAAATAAGCAAGTTGTATTCTCTAAAAGGAGTGTTACTGGAGAGCAAAATCTTTACTATAGACTTACTGTATTAGACAAAGGATTGGATAAGACAAAGAAAAGGCAAGATAAACCTGAAGCATTTTCAGTAGACTGGAAAGGAGCTAAATTAGTAGCTGCACAGGCAATTATTGATAAAGCCACAGAAAAGTCTGCAGATAGTTCCACATTGATTGCTGCATTAATTGAACAATTTAACGCCATAGAATCTGCTTCTCATGTAACGGCACTGTTTGGCAAAAGTCGATCATTAGAATTAAAAGCTGAAATTGTGGTAGGTATTCTATCTTTAGCACAATTACCAGCACGCTCAGTACATGGTCTTGATCTACGTCGTTCTCACTACCAACCAAGTTTTTCACACTGGATAGAAGTTTATGATAAAGGAATGTGGCATCCATACTCACTCACAACTGGTCAACCAACAGAGCTAACAAACCATTTTCCTTGGTGGCGAGGACCTGTACCATTTGTCGAATTATCAGGAGGTAAAAAGTTAAACACAAAACTTTCTGTTTCTTGGGGTGAAGAATCAGCTTTACTTTCTGTTAAAAAGGCTTCAGATGAGATAGAAAAAGCCCTGTTAAACATTTCATTTTTTTCACTACCCTTGGATGTCCAACAAGTTTATAGAGTAATGATTGTGGCCCCCTTGGGAGCTTTACTGCTAGTGTTTTTGCGAAATGTAATTGGTATTGGCACATTTGGTACTTTCATGCCAGTGTTAATGGCTATGTCTTTTAGAGAGACGGAACTGCTGTGGGGAATATTGTTATTTACAATCATTATCAGTATCAGTTTAGTAGTGCGGATTTATTTTGAAAGTTTGAAATTGATGGTTGTTCCGAGGTTGTCAGCCTTATTGATTGTTGTAATCTTGGTTATGGCTGGACTCAGTATACTAGGTCACAAACTAGATATGGGAGGAGGTCTATCTGTAGCTCTATTTCCAATGGTCATTCTTACTATGACCGTAGAACGTATCTCAATTTTATGGGATGAAAGGGGACCAGCCCAGGCTATCCAACATGGAATTGGCAGCCTAGCAGTAGCTTCATTATGCTATGTAGTTATGACCCAAAACCTGGTAGAACATCTTTTCTTTGTTTTCCCAGAGTTATTACTTGTTATATTAGCTTTCACTCTGTTATTAGGACGCTATACAGGTTATCGACTGATGGAGTTGTTCCGTTTCAGAGCTTTGGTGAAAGAATAGAGATGTTTTCACTAATTAAACGATTGAAAGAAAAAGGCGTTCTAGGATTAAACGCGCGCAATGGGGCATATATTTTGCCACACAATCCCCGGCGGCTCTATCCTTTGGTTGATGATAAACTCAGAACCAAACAGCTAGCTGTAAAAGCCGGTGTTGCTGTACCAGAGTTGTACGGAGTTGCAGAGACTCCTCATCAAGCTAGTGAGATATTACAAAAACTTGATAACTATTCTGATTTTGTATTAAAACCAGCCCATGGCAGTGGTGGAGATGGTATTCTAGTAGTCGTAGGTAGAACAAAAAAAGGGTATCGGTCAGCTAATGGAACTCTTGTAACTAAGAGTGAAATTGCTTTTCACATCAACAATACCTTAAGCGGAATCTATAGTTTAGGCGGACAACCAGATGTTGCTTTGGTAGAGTATAGAGTGAAGTTTGATCCTATATTTGAAGATATTACCTACAATGGTGTACCTGATATTCGAATTATTGTTTTTCATGGGGTTCCAGTAATGGCGATGGTTCGTTTACCGACCCGTTCTTCTTCTGGAAAAGCAAACCTACACCAGGGAGCTATAGGGGTAGGTGTCGACATGGGAATCGGAACGACTCTGAAAGCAGTTTACAAAAATGATATTATTGAAGAACATCCCGATACAGGAAATGCAGTTATGGGAGTAGTTATTCCTCATTGGAAAAAACTGTTAACCATTGCTGCCAACTCCTTTGAGCTAACTGGCTTGCCATATCAAGGAATTGATATTGTATTGGACAAGGATCTAGGTCCACTTGTGCTAGAACTTAACGCTCGTCCCGGTCTTGGTATCCAAATAGCCAATAGAACGGGGCTAGGCAAGCGTCTTCAAAAGGTTGAGCAACATAAAGGAGAGTTTAAGAGTCTGGCGGAACGAGTCGCCTTTACCCAAGAACATTTTTCAGTTTAATAGCGTTACTACTTCAGATTAATCCAATTGTTCTGGGTAGTTTTAAGTCAGGTAAAGTAATGCTATACTCATTGTTTCAAAGTTTCTAGCTTAATTCCACAATATCTACAGTACATAGCATCATCTGTGTGCCCTCCAGCTCCACAACTCTCGCATGACTGTGTGTTGGAAGCCAGTTTTTGGGCTTTGGATATTTCTACTGTAACTATTCCTGTAGGTACAGCAATAATGCTGTACCCTGCAATCATTATCAGTGAGGCGAGGAAGCGCCCCAAGTCTGTTTGTGGAGTAATGTCTCCATAGCCGACAGTGGTCAAGGTAACGACGGCCCAATAGATACTGATCGGAATATTGTGAAAACCATTTTCTTCCCCCTCCACCAAGTACATCAGAGCACCGAAGATAGTAACAATGGTGGCAACGGCAAATAGAAATACGAAAATTTTTCGGGCACTAGCATTCAATGCTTTGACAAGAAGACGCGCTTCTCCAACGTATCTTATAAGTTTGAAAATTCTGAATACTCGCAAAATACGGAGTAGTCTGATTACTAACAGATACTGTCCACCTGTCAGAAAAAGGCTTAGAAAAGAGGGGATAATAGATAAAAAATCTACAATCCCGAAAAAGCTGAGAGCATATCTAAGAGGCCTATTAAGACACCAAAGCCGCAGTAGATATTCTAGCATAAAAACGAACGTAAAACCCCACTCTACTGCGTGGAGTAATGTGCCAAATTCCTGCCTGATATCAGCCACGCTTTCTAACATGACAGCTACTACACTGAGCAGAATGAATATCAGAAGAACAATATCAAAGGCTTTTCCACTTTTAGTATCTGCTTCAAATATGATACGGTGTACTCTGCTTTTCCATGTTAGATTTTCTGTAACTTTTTTCCCTGCCAACTTCTGTATCTCCTTGAATACTTAAAAAACTTGGCTCCATGAAAATGAATGTCAATAATGGAAGTCTATTTCTGTTTAAAAATTCATCTTCAAATCCATAATTTTCTGCGAAAGATGAGTGGACCAGTGCTTCATTGGGTTCCATAATCAAAATCTCACAAAATATTTATGTTTTTTCTTCAACTGGGTGCAATAAAGAAGAAAATCCAGAACGTAGGTGTATATCTTGCTGTGGAAACGGGATTTCAATGCCACTTTCTACAAATGCTTTGTTGATCAAACAATTCATACGACTCACTATAGGCCAGCGCAATGATGGGTTTGGTAGAAACAAGCGTAATTCAAAGTCCAATGAACTTACTCCGTGATTAATAAATAGTACCTCTGGAGGAGGATTTTTAAGACATTCAGGCTGAGCTTGAGCTAATTTGAACAAGATCTCCATAACTTTGTCTATATCGGAACCATAGGCAACACCAATATTAATCAATATTCGAATGTTAGCATTACCCAGAGTCCAGTTTATGACTTCTTTAGTGATTAAATCACGATTGGGAATTAACAACTCTTGCAGATCTGGTGTTAAAATAGTGGTAGAGCGAATATTTATGCGGGTTACTTTACCAAATGATGTTCCAACGGTGATAAGGTCACCAACACGGATAGGGCGTTCTACTAGTAAGATAATACCGCTTACAAAGTTGGCGACGATTTCCTGAAGCCCAAAACCAAGACCTACTGAAATTGCTGCCACCAGCCAGCCTACTTTTGCCAAATCAAACTTCAGGAAAGAAAATGAGACAAAAAGTCCAACTATAAAAATCAAATAGCGAGTCATTGTGACAATGGCGTAGCGTAACCCTGAGTCAATCTTTATATTTGAAAAAATTAACAATTCAAACAGTTTTGGTAGATGACGTACGATCCATATTAAAAGAATAATTCCTAGCAAAAAGCGAGTTAGGTTTGCCAATGTAATAAATTCAATTGTTCCACCAACACCTGAAACGCTGTAGAGGGTAACTTCTCCCAGAGCAAGGAATATTGATTCATCTAGTCCCCAGTATTCTGTGAGGAGTAAAATGCCAATGATAATGAAGGCAAAACGCAGGGTTTTTCTTATTTGCTCTACAAATTCAGTCCTTGAGGTTGATGTCTGGTGTCCTGGGGCGGATGCTGTAGGAATTCTACGTCTGCTTTTTATAATTTTTGTCAGAAGAGCAAGAATCATATGGTATATTCCTACCAAACAAAACAGAGTTAGCAGGGTTAAAAGACCGCTTTTGGCTAACTGCTGAGAACTAAATCGATATCCTAGTGCGTCAAGTCCAATAACTGCTAACATAAATAGTATTGAAAGACGGCTTATAATAGGCCAATAGCGCGAGAGCATCGAAGGTGATAGATGGCCAGAAGCTTGATCTTTATTAATTGGCCCAAATGCGTATTGTGCCAAAGTAGATGCAGGCCGTATGAGACGAAAGACTGCAATGGCAACTCCAATCTCAAAAAGAAGAATACCTATGCGTGGCAGAGCTTCAAACTTGAATGGCTCTTCCTTGAATATCATCCATGGCAGAAGACAGACTAAATAGGACAATAACGCCAGTCTGATAGAACTTAATAGTGGATTTGTTACCTGTTCAGGCATATCAAAGCGCAAAGCCAGCTGACCAGAAGGAGCACACAAAAAACGAGATAAAACCCATGCAATAAAGAACAAGGCTACATGCCATAAAGTTCGCTGGGTTACTGCTCCTATGGAGGCTGGGAGACCTGAGGCGCCAATCATAAGTCCAAGAACCATTAAATATGTTGGAAGAAGTAATCCAACCAAAGACTCTCTGGTATTACTAGTGCGTTTTGTAAATAGTAGAAAAATAGGAAGTGCTAAAGTCAGGAGTAAAAAGCCAGCCAGGAAAAGTGGTTGCCACAATGCCTTATACAGTGTGGATAACGTATTCTTTGACAGCACTTTCCCCCACCAATTTAGCAGAGAGTTTGAACGTCTAGAGGAAAAAATTTCATCTATCATTAATTTAATAGTATCAAGATTGATTGGGTTTGCATCTTGGATCCAAAATATTTTGGATAGTACAAAAGACTCCAATTCGATCAGAACCTCTTTTCTTTCAGTAGGGTAGAACTTTAGTCTACGTTCTTCGGAGTCAACCTCAAGAAGAAGCTTCTTTTCACGCCCTAGATGATCTCGATATGAGTCAAATAGGTTGTCAGCCTTTTTTTCAAAACGGCGACGTTCCGATTCGTTTATTCCTGTTACTACTGTGGATAATTCTGATGTCCAACGTTCTCGCAAGCTGGTAAGACTTGTGTTGATTTCTGACAGTCGATGGCGCAGCTCTTTTAGTTTTATCTCTGTCTCTTTAGGGATGCTTGTGGCCAAAGTTAGTCGTCGAAGTTCAATGTCTCGGAAAGCGTTCTGTAACATTTCTGCAATTCGTTCGTTCAGGACAGTATTTTTGGCCATATCTTTTAGGTTTTTTAACTCATCACGCTCTGTAATAAGATTTTTTTCTTGAGTAGTTATGAGAGAGGATAGATCAGTTTTGAGTTTGTTAAGATTGGCAGTGTTTTTCTCAAGTAGTGCAATTTCCGCTTCCCAGCTTTTCAGGAAACGTTCTCTTGGATTTACTGCTTGCTCAGCTTTTCTAGATTTTTCGAGTAATTCGACCTCTTTTTGTCGTAAATTTGTGTCTTGGATTTGGTTCAGTGCCTGACGATAGATAACAACAGCTTGTTCATGCCACTGTTTACGCATCCGGGCCAAATCCAACCTTTTATCACGTGCCAGAGCAGTTCTGGTTTCAAACAGTTGTTCCTCAGATAAAAGATGCAGATTCTCTTCAGTCACTAGGTTCTTCAGCCGAGCATTATCCACCTGCATGAGAGTGTTCTCTCGTATTGCACCACTCTCTTTAGCGGATAAATCTGTAAATTTTTCTATCTCCTTTCTTGCAATTTTTTGCCGTTCTTTTACTTGGATAATACGTTCTTGTAGAGTAGATATGATGTCACGACGTTCTTTGATGAGAGCCTTAACTTCATTGAAATTGCTGATGTGTGTATTCCATGCGTTTTGAGCCTCTTGGAAACCTTCAGGTGTAGGATTTTTTGGAAGTTCAGGTAGTTTTTTACTCTCCTCTAGATCAAGTGCACGATTCAAATTAGGCTGTTCAGAAGAGATTTTCTCAGCTTTTGCATGTAATCCCTGTATGTGTTCTATCAAACCACGCCATTCAAGGATAAGTGCAACTCGATCTTTTAGAATAGCGCGCCTTTTACCTTCAAGTGAATTTGCCTGGGCATCTTTTGGAATTCCCTCTAATTTTTTTTCTGTATTGGATAAAGCTGTATTCAGTTGTTCAGAAGTTGGCTTAGGAAGATTCCATAGTGCAGATTCAATTTGTTGAGCCTGTACCTCGGAATAAACAGGCTCAACAGAGATTAATAGCGAGAGTATCGTGGTGCTAAAGAATAAGATCAAGATCCTCATAAGAATTATTTTGTCTCTTTGAATTGGTCAATATATTCCAATAGCTTGGCCTTGCTAATAGGTTTAGACAGATGGAGGTCACAACCAGCTTTAAGGCTTTTCTTTTTGTGCTCATGCATGGCATTGGCTGATAGAGCGATAATGGGGGTCGGATGCAGACCATTTTCTTGTTCCCATGAACGCATTGCTCTGGTTGATGTACACCCATCCATTACTGGCATCTCCATATCCATGAATACAATATCATACTTTTCTTTTTGGAACTTTCTCAAAGCTTCTGCACCATTTTCAGCGATATAGATATTATGGCCAGAAGAGTTCAGGAATGCTTGAAATAAGATTACGTTATCTTCCGCGTCTTCCGCTAGTAGTATATTAAGTTTTTTTGAAACACATTTACTGTTTGCATTCTCTACCTTTGCTTTTTTGTTTAGAGAATCATGTGATGAATATTTGGTAGGAGTAATGATTTGAAGAGGAAGTATAAGTTTAAACACGCTTCCAACACCAACTTCACTATCTACCTCTATCTTTCCCCCCATTTTTTCTGCAAGCTGCTTACAAATTGCCAATCCCAATCCTGTTCCTCTATATTGTCGAGAAATAGAGACGTCAGCCTGTGTGAATTGCTGAAATATATACTGTCTTTGTTCCTTTGGAATTCCTATGCCTGTATCAGAGACAAAAAAAGCAATTGTATCACTATTCTTTTGCTCTAGACGCACTACCACTTTTCCATGATCGGTGAATTTGATAGCGTTACTGAGAAGGTTGAGTAGAATTTGTTGAATTCGTGACTGATCACCAGAAACCCATATATTGTCAGGAAATGGACTTGGGTCTAAGATAAGGCTTAGATTTTTGTCTTTAGCCTGAAGTGAGAGAATATCAAGAGTATTTTGAATAATTTCAGATAGGTTAAAATCTAGAACTTCAAGATTCATTTGTCCTGCTTCTATTTTTGAGATATCTAAAATATCATTGATAAGAGCGAGTAAAGTTTCTCCAGATTTGTTAATGATCTTTACAAGTTTAGCTTGCTCAGCATTTATAATAGATTCTGATAAAAGCTCTCCCACACCAAGTATTGCATGTATTGGAGTTCTTATTTCATGACTCATGGAGGCTAGAAATAAACTTTTTGCGTTGGCTGATGACTCGGCTAGTTCAACCATAACTCTGCTCTGTTCTGTTGCGGCTTTTTCTCTCGCTTTGATATAGGTTTCAAGACCGATAAGAATCAAACGGTCTACTACTCGGTTAACTCTATTCATTTCACTGACTAGGATTTCCAAATTTTTCCCACATGCTTCTTTGATAAATGGGAACAATGCCTCTCTTAGAGAAAATAGGAATACAGAGGACCCTGTTTGGGCAACTCCTTGTATTGGATGTTCAAATGCAATCTCTTTAGCTAATCTAGACGCATGATCCAACAAACTGTTTTTAGTGTTGTTCATGTCGCCTTCCTGTAGAATCGTTTCCAAAAGATAAAGAAATTTCTTTAAGTTATCTCTTAGGTTAAAAAGTTCAGTTTCATCCACAAGAGTTGATTCATCAAGAATATTATTCAACCAACTTTCTAAAATTTCATCCCGCTGTTGAGATAGTATAGTCAAAGATATTTTGTTCTTAATTGTCAAATCAGATGTAATCACAAACTCGACTCCTTAAAAAAGGAATATGAAATATGTTTAAATTTTAGTTAAATTATAATCATGGAAATTTTAAATAGTAGTTGTTGCACTATTAACCTCATGGTTAGAATTGATATGAGAAGGCAACCTCAACAATTTTTCTCCAACGTGGCTTCGTTCCAATGCACTCCTGATTGACCTTATGAATTGAACCTTGGAAACTTCGCCCTTAATTAAATAATCTTCAGCACCATGCCTAGCTGCTAAAAGAATTTGTTCTTCATCGTTGGAACCAGAGAACACTACTATTGGTGTATTACCTGCTTTTTTGAATAATCTGGAAATTGTTTCCAAACCTGAGCTATCAGGCAAATTTAGATCAAGTACGATCAAGTCAATTTTTTCTTCTTTTAGAATTTTGATAGCTTTACTTAGAGAATCTGTTTGTTTAAGAGTAAAATGTGGTCCAACAGGAGACAGAAATTTTGGACCCAATGGGTCAGCCAACCAGGATTGAGCTAAGATTTGATAATCTGGATCATCTTCGATCATGAGAATCTGGAAGTTCCCCCCGTTGTTGCTTGGTTGGACAACTTTGTCAATCAAAAAATTATAGGTAAGTTCACTCTGTTTGTTCTTGACATCCAAATTGAGTAAGTTTTCCCCAATCGTTAGTCCAGAAACCTGACCTTCTCCAAGTATTTTAATTTTCCCTGCCATACTTTGTAATACATTAAAGGCAATGGATGGATCTTG